>CBFDTI010000001.1:0-101894 GCA_965612795.1 uncultured bacterium
TTTCAAGCAGAAGACGGCATACGAGATCATGCCTAGTCTCGTGGGCTCGGAGATGTGTATAAGAGACAGCCTCCTATCTGTTTATTTAAATGTAGGATCTCCTGCCATGTTCATACCTAATACAAATATAAAGTTCATCTCATCTTCTCCAATATCCCATTTATTTCCACTTTGAAGAAAATAGCATGCAATTGCTTTACGTATCTCTGGATAATCATATGCGTCATATTCCATAAACTTACCCTGTATCTTGGGCAATAGGCCTCTTAGGTCACTCGCCGATAACCTTAACCCTTTTAACTGTTTTCTGAAAGGTTTGCTTCCTCTGTTGCTCCATTGATAATTTAGTAATTTCTCTGTAAGCACCCCTAATAAGAAAATAGCTCTCCTTAATGGTGTATCAAAAAACTCTTTGTACTGATCGAAAAACTCAACATATGGTCCCTTTTGCATTGTACCTCCTTTTTTCTTTAAAAGTCCTAGTTTTTCGTAAAAAAGCGCTGTTATAAATACACGCAATACTGCCCTATGTTCGCGTTCCTCTGTAAATAAAGGTCTTAGCACCTGCATCGCTAAATTGAATAAACATTCTCTACTAAGTGGCTTACTTTTAAATGCCGATTCGACCAGTACAAAAAAGAAATTTCTCATTTTTGCTTGTTTGTCGCCAGGCAGTTTAAAAAATCCATTAAGAAAGTCAAATTGTATATCTTCATTTAAAAATATTGGCATATGTTCGAGTTGTTGCTTTATTTCGAAAATTTTTGTTATTCGTGATGGAAGTATGTTTTCCATTAATAACAATATTCTTTCGACATTTTTTTGTGGCTTTTCATAGAACTCGAATATTAATCCTATTTGATCATTCAATTGTTCCGCTTTTGCTAATAATCTTTCTTCATCGCTTTTGATTATGCGTCCATCTTTTAAAGTCTGTAATGGCTTATGTTCACTTAATAAATCGAGTGTCTTTTTAAACAGACCCTCGTCATAAACACTTAACTTAGGCAATAAATAGTATCTATGGCCATAAAAACTGAAATCTAACTTTGTATCGCGAAATTTCTTACCTTCCTGTAATTTAAGTAAACATTGATGGCATAAGGGGAAATCTTTAAACGCTAAATAAGGTACAGCCCCTCCGGCTACAAATCCAAATTTATCCACATTGTAGAATTTTAAAATTCCAGTTTCACCAAATACTTCTGCAAATTTACCACACAATGCACATACTCCTTTGTTTGAATAACGACGATATTTTTCATATTTTTCATACAGAAGAAGTTTTTTGAACATTTCTATATCACCAAGGTATAGTTCTCCATTTTCTTTCCAAAAGGTAAACGTTAAGATTTTTCCCTCTTTTATTCCCTGTGCTTTATCTTCTACGTCTTTTTTAATTCTCTCACGATTTCTTAGAACTGCTGTTATTAACATCTGTAAAAAGTATTGCTCCTTCCCGTTGAGCATGCGAGGGATCCCCTTTTTTAAATAATTCGTACACCATGTAACAATCCTATTCTCAAACACTTCACCCGCTTTCTTACCGCTCAGTAGACACGTAGGAGAGTAGTTAGGTCCCCTGCTACCTTTTCTCGCGTACAAATATTTTAAAATGTTATCTTTTTTATAATCTTCAATCGCTATTTCCTTATATTGTAAATTGTTTTTTCCCCATTCGAATATTATTTTTAAAACTTTTTGATACCCGCCCTTTTTATTGGGATCTTCTACTTCTATCTCTAATAACTCTTTTTTACTTTGTGACAGGATGAATTCCCCAATTTCTTCTAATACTTCTATCATAAGTTGCTGCCCCTCCTCACAATCTCAAACATCCCAAACCCCTGTGCAGTTTTTGCTCCCAATCCCGCCTCGTATGCGAGCTTGATAAGCTCCTGTGCACCATCAACTTTATAGTCACCCATCCACCCCTTGATAACCGTACCTTTATATTTTATGATCTTCAACCATCCACTCTTGAACCCTATTGGTTCTATATGGAATGTCACATTTCCCGGCTTCTCACCATACAATGCACGATATTTCTTCACCAAATTTTCACCTATAAGTTTAGCAAACTCTTTCTCCACCGGCGAATAGTAGTATGTCTTCCTCCTACCATCTGCCGTCTTTACTGTACTATACATTGTCATCGGTGATATCATCCGTATCCTCTCTTCCCCATGTATCTCAGGCATAAACTCAACATTTATCGCCTCCACCACCACTTGGTTATCACCCAGCCTAAACTCTGGCTTCCTCGCCAGGTTACATGCAAGCTCCTCCATAAACTCCACCATCGGTGAGCTTATCTTCAGTTCTATCGGATACTGAAACCTTATCTTATTATTCTCCAGCTTACATTTACCCATAAGCCTCGAAAACGTAAACGGTTTAAACCTACGCTTACCCAACACAAATCCCTCATCATGCCACCTCTCACGTAACCCACCCAGCGACTCGTAAATAAATGCCTGCACTATATGATTATAATGCACTGGTAGCACACATTCTCCCTCCCCCCATAACTTAACAGTTATCCTCATAACCTTGCACCTGTAATAATACCATCATAGCCTATCACACCAAAAGCCCAGCGCTCGCATGGTACAACGTGCATACTATTCTCCCGCATGTAATCTTGAAAAAACCGAAAATAAAAATCCCCACTTTGTAGTTTAATGAGGATCTCAAAATATAATATACTCCAAATCGCCTTTTGTCAAGTGTTAAGAAAAGAGCTAAAGAGGTAAAGAATTCCTTGATATTCCACGCTGTCCTATTTGCAGGTTGCTTTATCGCAGCCGATAAATTTCCAGTCACGTCACCGTATCAGTATCATCTTACGTGTCGCCACCGTACCGTTTACCTTAACCACACAGAAGTACACCCCCGCCTTCACTTTATTACCATCCTGATCACAGCCATCCCACTTCACACTATGTAACCCCCGCTGCTTACGTTCGTTCACCAACGTACGTATCTCCCTACCAATAGCATCGTACACCGCCAACCTCACATCAACCTCTTCCTCAAGGTAGTAGTATATAACAGTACCTCCCATACATGGACACGAGCTCACCCCACGTATCGTACCGGTATCTTTCAACTCCCCCACACCCGTCTCCTCACTCATACATATCGTACTATCACGTAGCGATACCGTTTTCCCCAAAATACCTGTCCATTCCAAAGGATACTCTTCCTGCAGAAGCGACGAATCCATCTTCACCCCCGGCGTATCCACCGTAGGTTCAACCTCCCTCAGACACGAATCCCCCGTCTGCTGACATATTATTATACCATCAGTATTCATCTTAGCTATCAAGAAGTTCGTCCCCCAATTACCCGGCCATCCCGTGTATCCCGCAACTATGTAGTGATTATATACATCTCGTATAATACATTGCCCATAATCATCGCTCGTCATCCACGTCAACGTCGTACATCCCACCAGCGTCCTCGTCCACATGGGGAACCCACTCGAGTGCAACTTCATCACCAACATATCCATACTATTCGTAAGCCCCGGCGTCGTATACCCTGTCACCACATAAGTCGTATCATCCCTCACAATCGACCGTCCCCTCGCCGTATCTCCCACACTATATATCTTACACGTACCACCCCATCCCACTGTCAGGTTACTGTTCAGCTTCATCACCACGATACTGGGAGATAACCCATAATAACTATCCGCATCACCCACAACCACAAACTGTGGCGGATCGTTCTTAATCTCATACGCACACGTATTCCATCCCGCCACTATGTAGTCATAAATCCTTCCCACCACATATCCACTATCCTTATCAGCTCTAAACACCAACATATCCCATACATTTTCCCACTGCAAATACGACATACCTGCCACTACAAAGTTCTTCACCGGCAGGTAACTCGAATCATTTATTATCGTATACCCGTACTCATCCGAAAACCACGGCTCCTCATCTATCCACCACACTTTACCATAAATCCGCGACCATATCACCCCACCATTTACTGCGTTCACCTTGAACACCAGCACATCAGACATCCCTCCCCACGGATCCGGCATCAGATTACCCGCAACCAAATAATCACTCCCATCCTTCACAACAGCATACAGGTACTCATGCCCCGGTGTCTCCGGGTCAACCCATCCCCCATATACATTACCCCATACCAGGCTACCATCCGTCCGTATCTTAAACACCAGCGCATCCGCTCCTATCAACGGCCCCGGCTGCGTATATCCAGCCACCACGTAATATACCGAATCAGTTTCCACCTCATAATCTATAGTTATCGCACGCGCATAATCGTTCGCCGTATCGATCCCCACTCCATACACCCACGCCCATACCAGCGCCCCTGTATTAGCGTTAATCTTCACAACCAACACATCTATCCCACCAAATACCCCATCATCCGTATGTCCAGCCATCACATAGGTATTATCACACGAATCATACACCACCGCGTATGAACTATCATTGTATGTATAATCCAAAGACGCATCGTACACATTAGCATACAACAAAAGCTGCCCTATTAAGAGCAAAAATACACTTATACTCATTTTTTACCCCCTATTACACTAATCACACTTTTTACTTCAATCGTTAATAATTTACCCCCAACCCCCGGATGTCAATTCACAGCCACCACCTCCTACTCTTCTTTCCAATAAGATAAAAGTTATTACCTGTTAACCCCCACACGCAGCTCAAACTTCCTCACCTTATCGATTTCCACCTCATATGTTTTCACCTCCCGCATATCGATCACCTCACCCGTCTCACAGTCCTTCAACTCCACCTCATACTCTTTTGGCACCCCCTTCATCCTCCAGCTCACCACACACGTATCCTTATCCTCTGTCTTCACACACACCGTCCACACCTTACACCTACCGTCATCCGCCTTTATATCCCACGCATAATATCCTGCATTATGTCCCCATGTGGGCTCCACCATCCCCACATACACGTATCTACCCCATCCCGGTGCTGGCGGTTTCTCCACATCATACTCATCGTACCCATCCTCCGCCAGCTCACTCACCCCCACGTAGTTATCACAATCCCTCATCCCATCCCTCTCACATATCATCTGTATCCACCACCTACATACTTCAGGCTCCATCTCACCCAGCTCACGCATCGGCTGTCTCCCCTTTATCCTCAACTGCGGATACCCATACGCCCGATACCCTACCGCGGTTGCCTTCACCCAATACCCCCGCCACGGCTCCATCCTATCCACCATCCTATACACACCGTCTTTATACTGCCACAACCATGGCTTTATCCATCCCCTTTGCACCGCCTCATCCAACCCCACCCGCTGTATCGGTTTACCCCAGCTAACCCATTCCACCTCCACACTATCCCACTCCACTTCCATATTGAACGGCCCCCCTATAATATTCCATCCATCATCCAACCCCACCACATACGGTTGCCCCGTATCTATCAGTGTACCAATAACTCTTATCTCACCCCCAGTATCTGCCACCACCACATATCCCTTACCTGGTTCTATGTATTCCACCTCCATGTATCTATCACCACACCATCGCATCACCTTCATCCCCCCAAATATCGAATCCACCTCACTCCATCTCGGTTGCATCGGTATAGATACCAACCCCACACCATCCACCCTATGTCTCATCTCATCACCCACCACCATCACAATGTTTGGCCACTTATCATCCACCCTAACCTTCTGCTTAATGGTGTCACCCTCCACCACCGCCATCACTTCATACTCACCTGGCTCCACCTTATACTCAAACCGCCCCTTCTCATCCGTCTCCGCCTCAAACTCACATCTACCATCACTCACGAACCTCACCTTCACCCCATGCTTACCATCACCCCACCAGCTACCCGTCACCCTACCTTTAGCTTCACAACTCCTTATCCCCACAAATGGGTTACCAAACAACGTCGCCCCCCACACCATACCCGTCGTATCCTCATACGGCCAACTCTTATACACCCTTCTTGTTGCCCACTTCTCCACCTTCTCCGCATAGTATGCTGCCCCCATATACGCACCGCTCGCCAACCCCTTGTATACATGTTCATGATCCGTACCTATCCCCCTCGTCACCGCCATCACCGTCGTACACATACTTCTACCCATTATATATGCCTCCGCTATTGTATAATCACTCTCTTTGTATATGAAATTACCCGCACTACATCCCCATATGAACGTTATCACCCCTCCCTGTCCCACCTGCCGTATCCACCACTCGTACACGTTACGTTTGGGCTCACGATCAAACTGCTGCAACATCGGCCCCGCATGCCCCCACACATCCACAACCTCATACGGTTGTTGCAACAACCTCAGATACGTTTCACCGTCACCAAACACCCACCTATTACCCACTGCTATCACATTATCCCCATATATCGTACCTGCTATCTTCGCCATCTCCCACGCCGCACACCCATAATCATTATGCCCACAGTATATCAACACCCTATGTGGTACCACCATCTCACCCTCATAGTAACGATGACACTTATCAAAGAAATACCGTATATTTTCCACATCACCATTCGTCCCCACGAAGCTCACCCACATCTGTGGCCGCCCTTCTTTACCCCAGTAATGCTTATCATACATACCATCACCATCCGTATCCTCAAACCTACCCTCCACATCCTCGTAATACAGTGCCATAGGGAACCTCCCATACGATGCCTCAAACATCGCCACCGGTATCCTACCCACCATTATCGCACCCGCTATCGTATCACATCGATACAACTCACGCAACATCTCTCGCACCTCCTCCGCCGTACACCATTCCCCATAATATACATCTAATTCCATCCCCCACCCACGCTGCACATCATCCACATACCGCTCTATATAGCTCTGCAGCTCATGCTTCAACCTCCGTTCAACCAACATCACCGCTTTCCCCCTATTCATCATCTCCTTCAATGCACCATCAAACCCATACCCCGCAGGTGGCACATACTTACGTGCTGGTAGCTCACCCACCACAGTCCTCACCCCCACTTCAACCTCACATTCATATGGTAACCTACATTTCTCACCCCCATGCACAAATCCAACCCTCACCCTGTACCTACCTGGCACCTCCGGCACCTTCAGCTTACCACACAACTCCACTGTATCACCCACCGCTACTGGCTGTCCCAGCTTCATCACCTCCTCCCCCCGTACCAACCCCCACCTATTTATCCACTCACAAACAAACCCATCACCCTCACTCCACGGTTTACCACCATCATTACACGCCTTAATCTTCACCTCTATCGTATCACCTGCCCTCACCTTATTATCCATATTCACCTCAATATACTTCACACCCACCACCTTCTCTCTTGTAAACTCATATATGTAGTTACCTGCCCCCACATACAGCTTATCCCCCACCATAATGATCTCACCATCCACATACTCATCCAGCTCATACTCCCACACTATTTCACCATCACCCACATCTATCCCATACACCCGCTTATCCAACCCCCCTACATAGACAATATCGCCATCACCCCACGGCACCCCACGTGGTACATCACCTATCCTACAGCTCCACACCTCATCTCCCGTATTTTTGTCCACCGCATACACGTAACCATCGTCACACCCCACCACCACTTTATCATCCACCACTATCGGTTGTGTCTCCACCATACCACCCAGCTGCCTCGTCCATATCAACTCACCCGTCTCACCCTCCACCGCATACAGTTTATCCGTCCCCACATACAGTACACCATCATCCACCGCCGGCGCCCTATCCACCTTATATCCAGTCTCCACCCTCCACATAATTCTACCATCTTCCAACCTCACCCCATACACACATCCATCAGTTCCTCCCACATACATCATATCGTCCCCCATAGCTGTTGCTTCATAGATCGATCCATCCACCTCCGTCCTCCATATCAACCCACCCTCATCTGCATCCAAACAGTACACCCCCATCTGTGCACCAAAATACAACCTACCCTCCCTATACCATACCTTACCCGCTATCTCACCACACGTCTCATACACCCATAAAGGTTTACCCCTGTGTCTATCAAAACAGTATACATTACCATCGAACCCCGCCACATACAGGTTATCACCCACCACCGTCGGTGTACCAGTGTAACTACTGTACCACCTATCCCCACATTTATATTCCCACATAAGCTCACCCGTCCTCACGTTGATAGCCTTAAGTTCACTCCCACCTGCATACATCACACTATCCACGATCGTCACCTTATTCGTCCCCACCTCATACCTATAGCCAAGATATAACGGTGGCTCCATCGCCCCCACATCTATAATCAGCATCACACCACATATCACACATACTCTTTGCCACATAACACCTCCTTTAATTTAATTTATCGAATCCCCCCACTTGTGAACCATTTACTATCGCTATCCACCACCTCGCTGAATATAACGCCATCCTTATAAACATAACCCACAAACCCACAAGTTACCCCAGGCGTACACAACTTGACATTTTTGAAGTCTAAATTATTGAATTATTAGACTAAGGAGGGTTAGCCTAATTGGTAAGGCGGCGGATTTGAAATCCGCTCCCCGCTGTAGCGGGGTTGGGGGTTCGAGTCCCTCACCCTCCGTGGAGAGGTGGCCGAGCGGCTTAAGGCAGCCGATTGCTAATCGGCTGAGGGGGTAAAACCCCTCCGTGGGTTCGAATCCCACCCTCTCCGCTAATCGATGTGGCTTTCTGTAATTTTTTTTATTCTCGGCCTCCTCCTGATAATCAAGGGCGCGGATTGGTTCACCGACGCCAGCCTCTCCCTGGCCAAAAAGTTAAACATCCCCACCATCGTAATAGGGGCAACCCTCGTCAGTGTAGCCACCACCATGCCCGAATTCTTCACCTCTTTAATAGCCACCATAAGAGGTCACACCCAGATAGCCATCGGCAACGTACTCGGTTCCTGTATCTGCAACATCGGCCTCATACTCGGGCTCGTCTGGCTCTGTTCCACCTATGTCCCCAACCACGACCGAACCGTACAGGTCAAATCCTTCCTCCTCATCGGTATGACCCTATCCGTATGGCTCCTCTCTTTCGGGTTCGGTTATACCACACGTTGGCTCAGCCTGTTACTGCTCGGCTTCACAATCCTATTCCTCAACTACAACCGTCAGCTTACCGTCACCCACCGTCGTACCACCGTACCTATTGCATTCCCCGAGTTCTCACTCCCACGCACTTTATTATTTTTCTTCCTCGGGCTCGGCGCCCTACTCACCGGTAGCGACCTACTCGTACGTAACGGTGTCACCCTCGCACACACTCTTGGCATATCCGAGCTCGCCATCGGTATCTCACTCGTCGCCATCGGCACATCACTACCCGAGCTCGCCACCGCCATCGCCTCCATCATCAAGCATCACCCCGAACTCTCCGTCGGCAACCTCTTAGGTGCTGACGTACTCAACCTCGGTCTCATCATCGGTGTCTGTGGCCTCGTCTCCCCCTTACCACTCTCCTACATCACACGCGTATTATCCTTACCTCTGCTGTTGATACTAACGCTTATCGTCTTCTCACCCCGCGGTAACATACGTCTACGTGGCATTTCACTATTATGCATTTACATAGCATATCTCATACTACACCTATGGTATGGCTAATCCTTCTACCACTTATTTCACCTTCTGATACCGTCACCATACTCATACCCCCCGGCACCACCATCTACACAATCTCACAAACCTTACATGATTCCGGCATCATCCAAAGCCCCTGGCTTTTCCGCATATGGGCACGCCTCACCGCCACCGATCGTCACCTCCAATCCGGCCTTTACCGTTTCCCTCGCCCCTATACCATTGAAGCCACACTACACAAACTACGTACAGGTAAGGGTGAGCTCATCAAACTCACCATCCCCGAAGGCCTCACCTTACATGAAATTGCCACACTTGTCGAATCCCATCTTTACGTACCACGTGACAGCTTCCTCCACTATGCACACGATACCTCCTTCTTACACAGCTTAGGCATACCCGCCACCACCGCCGAAGGTTACCTATTCCCCACCACCTATTTCCTACCACCCTTCATCTCCGCCCGCCACGTACTAAAGGAGATGATACATCAGTTCTACCAACACATCACCCCCGACATGCTAAACCGTGCCTCACAGCTCGGCTTCTCCCTACACGAAATCGTCACCCTCGCCTCCATCATCGAAAAAGAAGCCGTCCTCAAATCCGAGCTACCACTCATCTCATCCGTCTTCCACAACCGGCTCTCCCGTGGCATGAAACTCGAAGCCAACCCCACCGTCGAGTATGCATTAGGTCATAAAAAGCGCTGGCTCACCAACAAAGATTTACAAACCCCTTCCCCCTATAATACCTATCTATATCCCGGGTTACCACCCGGCCCCATCTGTAACCCCAGCCTCGACGCAATACTTGCTGCCTTATATCCCGCAGATACTGATTATCTTTACTTTGTCAGCCGTGGCGACGGCACCCATATCTTTTCCAAAACCTACACCGCACACAAGCGTGCCGTCCGCCGTCTACGTAAGTTCTGGCTCCGTTAGAACTTAAACTCCGTCCAGACCCTCACCCCCAATATCTGCGTATCCGTACCACGTGTCCTCTCCTTACTACGGCTGTAGTTTATGCTTGCACCCCCCACAATAACCGACGAAAACCTATACGAACCCTCCAACCTCACACTTATACTATAGCTATCACGTGTCTTATGTCCCGTCGTGATATTCTTCCTCTCATCCACTGTACGACTAACTTTAAGGTTGAAGTTCACCGACCTCCCACCTTTCAACCACCCCAGTATCGGTGTCCCTCCCTGTGTTGTCACACTAAACGATGTACTGAAATTCACATTCTGTCGCCTATTACTCCATACGTTGCGGTTCCAATCCTCCTCTTTACTGCGGGTTTCACTTATACTGAAGCTTATCGGCATATTGGGTTTCTTAAGGTTAGCCCCACTGATCTGCAAATTCCATTCCTCCTGCACACTCTGAATCGTATCCCCACGTTCACACCTCACCGTACGTGACTTCTTATAATTCAAAGATGGGCTCACCCCAGTTATAAGTTTAGCCATCCCCGGTATGTACCTCTCTACCCCCGTAATCCTAACCATCGCATCCGGGAACCTCACCACCTCCTGTACTGAAAAGTTACCCAACTTACCACCACTCGTCCTACTCTCCTGATAGTTGATGCTAACACTCAGAATATCTTTCAGGTTGAACCCCGACCCTACCTTCAGGTTGAACCCATCCTGCTTCATATCATCCGTATACGGTAACTTAGGTAGGTTCTCAAAATCCACCCTCCTACCGTATCGGAACTCACTCGGCGGCCGTTCCTTCAGGTAATAAAACCTAAACGTCCTATTATTTGATACACTCACCTGCACCGGATTCACCCACCCAAGTAGTGGTAACTCCTTCGTCGGCAATGTAATATTAAACTCATTCCTTATGTCGAGCCCCACATTCCTCAAATCCATCGTATCACTTATGAGCTCCCTACCATGATATTCGTTATACCCCACACTGTAAGTCCATCTCGGTTGTAACTTCCATACGCTCGGCGTAAGGTTTATCGAAACGTTCTCCCTCCAATTCGTCTGTGCCTCTATAACCATATCCTGTACCACCTCCAACCCATACCTCACCGATATCATCTTCATCGGACTATACCCCACATTCGCCGAATATGTGATATTCCTCTGCCACGGTGTCCTCCTGCTCAACGTATAGGTTTCACCCATCCTCCTGTACCTCACCGCATGTTGTGCCCCATAACTTGCACCCAACCTTATACTCTGTGGCAACATCTGCCATTCCCATTTCCATATAGAAATAGGTTTGATAGATGGCCTCACCTCATACGTCGCATTCAACGTCGCATTATACGATGAATCTATACTTTCATACGATTCGTTCCACCCCTGCCTGTAACTACCCGTAACATTCAAATTATCAAATATCACATGCGTAAGCCAGAACTTCGACGCCTTACTCTTACGCCAGCTCACCGTCACACTACGGTTTTCTGCCAAACTCGCATAATCCTTACGCACATCCTCCTTCAGCTCAACATCCTTACCCGCCAGATATCTGGGTAAACTGCGACTCCTGCTCATCGTCACCCGCACCGGTATCACCACACCCCAATCCTTCGGCAAGAACTTATGTAAGCTCACACTTCCGTTCACCGTATACGCGTACCTCTCACCTCCCCCAAACCTATACGCTTCACCCATCTGTTTAAAATACGGATCCCTATGCGTAAACGCAACATCCACATCCGCCACATCCGCCAGCTTCACCTTACCTCTTAACTCGCTCGCAAACCCCACCTCTGCCCGCACCTCACTCAAAAACAGATCATCCACCCATATAACCCCAGACACAGTCTGTTCACCTTCATTCGCTATCACAAGCTCTATCCTCCTGATATTTGTAAGCGATGGCCTCCCCTTTATCCCGTATATCCCCTGCCTGAATATACCCTCAACCGTATCCGGACGTATCATCTTCAGGTTTGTCAACTCCTTAAATGGTACCCTAATCTCACGCCACTCGTACCCATCAAGCTCCACTTTATACTCATAGAAATTGGACGTATCACCCCCAAACCTCACATATAACGTAACCGGGTCACCCTCATACAGCCTCACATAGAACACCAGACTCTTATACATCAAGAAATCCATCCCATTCGGCTCGGTAAAATACACTCTTACACTGCTGTCAGGTGCCACCTCCCGATACGTCAACACCATCGACCCTTCTGGTTTCAACCTACCCAGTTCGTCACGCTCCACCTTCACCTCCGGTGGCGGCGTATATTCCTCCGCCCCTATCGTCGATATATACGATATTTCGACTTTCGGTTCACCTTCCGCTGGTTTAACCACCCTCCACTTCGTACCTACCACATTAAACTCCACTATATCCACAGTATCGGGTTCACCCACCTCCACCCATATACGTGCCATCCTTATGCGATCCCATGAGGGTACCCCCACCACCTTGTACACTTGCTTAAGCGGCACCTGATACAATCGCCACCCATTGTACTCATCCACCAAGAACACCGTATCTTCCAGATCCACCCTATACTCGTAGTAGTTTTCCTCCAGATCGAGCACCCCATTACCGTTAAGATCCTCAGTATTCAACCGCCCATCACCCTCCGTCCCATTAATATGCGAGTAATCATACGGCCTACTCGGATCGTACCTGTAGTCATCATTACCATCGTCACCTGGTACATTATCCTCATCATCTCCCCTAACACCGTCCAACCCCACATCATCCACATCCTGCGACCACTCCCTCGTTACAGGGTCACCCTCTGCATCCAACTCACCGTTATACCCCTGTATTGAACCATCCGCCACCCTTCTCGGTGCATCCTCCGGTATATTAGTACCCAGATCCACATACAACACACCCTTACCACGTACACGTATCTCTATATAATCCTTATCCGTAAAATCTTCACCCACCCTCGATATCAACTTTTGCAACGAAATCCAATCCCCCTCCTCGCTCGCCGGTATCACCAACCTCAGATACGATATCCTCTCCTTCTTGTAATACTCTGGTAGGTTAGGATACACATCACCTTTCTCAACCATCTGCTCACCTACTGGGTTGTACCACAACACCTGCACAAAATCTGCCGTATCTTTACCATTTGGCACACTACCATACGACCATTCCAACCTATCCGTACCCAACCTCGTCCGTGCAAGCGTATTCTCAAAATCATCCAGATACACCCTACCATATGTGTTCGGGTTAGGTGCCGAAACCGCCCCATGGAATGACACCTCCACCTGTGTCGGTACCTCCGTCGTCACTATCGGTAACCTATCTATCAACTTCGATATCGCCCATATCTCCTTATTCAAATGTACTGACATCTCACCAAATATCCCACGTCGTGGCTCCTCACCTATCTTCGGTTTACCCCTAGCAGCTGCCGGTGTCTGCACCGAATTGTATATAAGTGTAAAGTACGATGCCCCCAACCCAAACTCATAATCCGCATGCAAGCCCAACAGGTTCCTTGTCGCCAGCGACAGAAACGGTGCCACCTCGTAATCTATCGATATATGTGCATCTGGTGCCATACCACCTTCCGGATGTAATGTCAACATACCTGTCTCATAATTTATCGTGTAATCCTTATCCCTCTGCAGCACCCTACCATCCAGCTTCACAACTTCCGACCCTTCTATCACATTGAACCCCAGATTATAGTAAGTCTTCACCCCCAGGTATATTACCTTTATGTAGTAGTTACCCACAAAATCTGGCGGATATCGTGCTATATGATATATAGAATCTGGTGGCGATAACCTCAAAAACGGAAACGGCTCCGGAAATATTATAATCCCCTTCGCTGCATGTATCCTCGACAGATCCAACTCCCCATTCGGTTTCTGTAACCCCAACAGCTCCACATATGGCTTACCTGTAGCAGTATCCACATCCTGATCCTCTCCCTCACCCGTACTCCTCCTGTATACGGATATCTCCAACCTACTCACATCTATATCCTTCGCCGGTAAACTATACACATTTTTCCATTCACGCCACCACGATAGATACGCCGGGTTAGGTGTACCCAACTTCAACGCCACCAACCTCAACGTATCACCTGTATCATCACCCACCTGTATCGTATCACCTGCTGGTGTCACATACTTATATGTCACACCCAACTTCTCACCCTCACGTAGACCTCGATTCAACTCGATAAACTTAAGCACCTCATCAAACGTATAAAAATCGTACCCTACAGCATCAAAGAACCCAACCTCCTTAACCTCCTGTCCACTCGTATCCATGTCATATATAACACCGACCTTAGCTGGATAGTTATTCGTCAACACATTATCATCGTAGTAAACCTTCAGGTCGATTATCTCACCCGCCGTATCCGGTACTATCGTCAACCTACCGTAAGCATCCCTAACCGTATCCACCAACACCCAGAAAAATCTTCCCCTCACAAAATCTATATCCCGTATTATCGCGCTATCACGTGCAGCCCTACCTTCGAAATGCTTCGTCTGCGTCTCACCCTGCTGTTTCGATGCTATTATTGTGAAATTCACCGGCCCCAGCATCCCATACGATTTGAGTCCAAACAACCCACGATGGCTCACCCTCGCCCCTATGAGTGACACCCCCGGCAACGTCAACGCTACGTTACCCGCCTCTATCCCCTGTATTACATCATCCTCACCACCCTCATACTTCAACCTAATCGTATTTTTGATATCAAGTTCACGCTCCGAATCGTGGTCAATAAATGCATGTAAACGCTCACCAATCGTCCCCTGAAGTTTAACCCTCAACCGCTGTTTCATCATCAACTCAGGTAACCTCAACCTCGACTCACCTTCCTTGTACACACGGTTAGCCACAAACCGTTGCTGGCCACCCAGCTCTATCCTCTGTGACCCATTTATCTTTATGCTACCACCTTCACCTAATATGTTACTCATAGGACCTGGCAACGTTATCGGTATATGTATGGTAGGTATAAGTCCAGCCTCTTCTTCCTCCCTCCTCTGGGTGGCTTCACCTTCCTCCAATTGTATCGATTGCCACTTATCGTGAAATACTTTCAGATACAGGTTGTTCAGATACTCATCGTACCCATGTGCCTCAAAATGTATGATATAATTGTTCGCATAAAACTTACTCAACACAAACAACCCATCGTACAAATAAACCTGCTCATTTATACTATACGCACTTGCTAACCCTACCCACAACCCTATTATGTAGACACAAAGTTTTTTGCTGCTCACAAACCTTCTCCTTCGCTACCCCTCCTTTTAGAGAATATACCTATTACCTACGGGTGTCAATCCACCCCTTACAGATGTTTTCACTTTACTTTCCGCTCACATCGATATTTTATTTAAATGCGCAACCTATTACCGTTGGTGATTTTACTCATAATCTGTTGCAAACGCACTCCCATAGGTATAGACGAGATCTCCTCCCGCATGGGTGCTGTCCTATACGTAAAAACTCACCCTCAAGTGGATTCACTCATCCTCTCACATCGTAGCACCGGTTACGCATCCCACCTCTACGTAGGTACGTCGTACAATTTCGAATCCAAAACCCTACTTCGGTTCGGCTACCCCGACACCATTGCCGCTACTGCCGATTCTGCTTTCCTCTATCTGTACAACGTAGAAGGTGACACAATCCCCATCATCATCGCATACTTTCAAGACACCTGGTCAGAATCCGACACCCTACCCTGGAGTTTCCCCCATAGTTATGAACCCATAGACACATCTTATATCACCCCCGACACCACCAAACTCCCCTTACGTATACCACTACAGACCAACATCCTACTATATGCACCCACCTCAGACACCGTTGTACGCTGGCCCTCACACGAAACTTCCATCTCTACCGAGGTCGCAATCTATCATGCCGATAGTGTCACCCACTATGTAGTTCTCGAGGATACCTATCTCGACACTTTCTATACCACCGGATTCTTCATCCAATCCGGCACCTACCCCCAACGTCTATGTGTTTCGATAGATACAACTCTACCACCTGATGCCCAATTCCACAGAGCAACCCTCCACCTCTATATGGATTCCAGTCACAACTATCAAGGTATAGTAGCCAACTACAGTGGTGTCACCACATTTCCATCCGTACGTCACACCGATACACTTTTAATCGACCTACTACCCATCATGTCCAAACTCATCACCGACACCTCCTACAGTTTTGTACTACAGGCACACGATGAAGGTAGCTACCTCTCACGCATCTGGTTACGTGACACCTTACTACTTGAACTCATATATTCGTTACCACCCACCGGCCCGGAGGTACCATGATCCGCATTCCACGTTTATCAATCCTCCTACCGCTATTATTACCTATCTGCCTTTACACCACTTCCTTCCACAGCATTTACGGTGATTACGAATGGCTACCCTCTCCACCACCTTCTATCTCCTTAAGGCGTACCTTACATTCACACGTAGGGTTCGACATCACCCTGGTGACTGCAAAACAATCCCGTTACTCCGCAAACGATATCTCCGCTCGCATGACCTCACTTAGCTTACTCTTACCCATCCGCTATTCGTTATCCCTCTGGGGTGACCTCACCATGTTACAAGATGCCACCTACTACGCACTCAGTGAACCCCACGAAATAGCTGGCGAACCCTACCATTACGAGCTCACCGGTAGTGGGTCCACCTATCGTGCCACACTTACACCTGTATTCCACTTATCTAAGCTCTCGTTCGGGTTAGGGCTCGTCCATTACTTTGGTAGGCTCGAAGAGCGCTGGTTACTGGATTTCGACAACCTCACCGATCGTGTCGATACCTTCTCCACGTATGTTTCATCCTGGTCACCTGTATTGCTACTAAACGAGTCATATACTCCACTAAACCTACGTACTCTTATCACCAACACCGAACTAATTCTATCCATAACCTTTCCACGGCTACCATTCGTTCCACGTATTCAGTTCAACTGGTATTCACCCTACTACTCCATATCGGCCGGCTTTACCTCTCACAACTCTGCCATTGACCTCATTTACACCCATTACGGTACAGTAACCTCAACCACCCTAAAGCTTGCCCATCCTTTTGGCTTTAAGGAGTTCACCCTAACCCCTAACCTTTCCGTCGTGTATCGTACCAGCCCTAACATACAAGAGTGGGGTTGCATAATTTCAGTAACCTTCGATGGCACCGAGCGTATCGATTAACCGTATCGCCGGCATCGACGTAGGTGGTACCTTCATCAAATCAGGCCTCATTTCCGGCAACCAAATCATCACCACCCGCCGTGACCCTACCCCATCCTCACCTGTAGAAATTATCGATACCCTAACATTTATAATACAGACGCTTTCACCCCAACTCGTAGGTATCGGCATGCCAGGTCTTGTCCAACATGGCGTGGTGAGCCATCCCCCCAACATACCCGGTTGGTCGGTGATCGACCTACAAACTGAACTCCGCAAAAGGGTCAACCTCCCCGTCTTTGTAGACAACGATGCAAATATGGTCACCTACGGCGAATTCCGTATGGGTGCAGCCCAAGGTCTACGCAACGTCATCCTCTTAACCTTAGGCACCGGTGTAGGGGCTGGCTTAATCATCGACGGTCAACTCTACCATGGCAAGGGGTATGCCGGTGAGATCGGTCACATAACGGTAGAACCTCACGGCTATCGCTGCCACTGTGGTAACCGTGGCTGCCTCGAAGCCTATGTCGGCACCTCATACGTTGTACCTCGTGTAAAAGCGATCCTACCCTATCGCGATTCATTGCTTAATAAATATCCTGAAATCACCATGGAAACCATTGCCACCGCCGCTAAACAAGGTGACCCCTTAGCTACTGAGATCATCGACGAAATCGCATACTACTTAGGTATAGGTGTAGCGACACTCTATTCCATCTTCGATCCCGACGCTATCATCTTAGGTGGCGGTGTCGCCAACATTGGCGACCCTTTCTTTACCAAGGTCAAATCCTACGCCATCCAACGTCTCTACGGTGACCGCGATATTATCCTTTTACCTTCTAAACTCAAGGATACAGCCGGCGTATGGGGGGCTGCCCTCTGGGCGCTCGACCAATACACTCACTCCTTGGGTGAATAGGTTTCAACCTTCTCCTTTTGTTTGACCCGTTTACGCATCAACAGCGCCTCTTTGATCGCATCTATTGCACGGTCGACAAACTTAAACTCTATCCCCTGTTTTATATAGTCCGGTATTTTTTCAAGGTCGTTCTTATTCCACTTCGGTAGTATCACTTTCTTTATCCCACTATTCTTAGCTGCTAATATCTTCTCACGTATACCACCGACTGGTAACACCTTACCTCGTAACGTAATCTCACCCGTCATCGCCACCTCAGGATTTACCGGTACCTCCGTAAACAGTGACGCAAGTGCTGTCGCTATCGCCACACCCGCCGATGGTCCATCCTTCGGTATAGCACCACCCGGTATATGTATGTGCACATCGTATTTTTCCAACTCTTCCGGGTTCACCCCCAGTTCCGCCAGTATCGACCTCACGTAAGAGTATGCTGCTTTCGCCGATTCCTGTAGCACCTCACCCAACCTACCCGTAAGTATAAGGTTTTTCTTACCCGGTAGCTTCACCGCCTCTATGAACATAATCTCACCCCCCGTAGGGGTCCAGCTCAGCCCCGTCACCACACCGATTTCGGGCTTCTTACCTTTGACTTCAGCAAAGTATTTTGGTGGCCCCAAAAACTTCACCAGATTCGTCTTCGTTATCTTCGTCACCCCTTTCTTACCCGCAGCCACCTCCTTGGCCACCTTCCTACAACAAGCGGCAATCGCACGCTCAAGGTCACGCACCCCCGCCTCACGCGTATACTCCGTAATTATCCTCATAATCGCATCCTTCGTAAACTGTATATGCTTTTCGGTTAACCCATGTTCCTTCATCTGCTTCGGTATAATATGGCGGCTCGCTATTTCAAGCTTCTCCTGTGGCACATACCCCGGTATATGTATGATCTCCATGCGGTCGAGCAACGCCGGTGGTATCGTATACGTGACGTTAGCTGTGGTGATAAACATCACCTTTGACAGATCAAACGGCACCTCCAGGTAGTGATCACTAAAGCTATCGTTCTGCTCCGGATCGAGTGCCTCCAGCAACGCAGCTGCTGGATCACCCCTGAAATCCGCCCCTATCTTATCGATTTCGTCCAACATAAATACTGGGTTCTTAACCCCCGCTTTCCTGATACCCTGTATTATCCTACCGGGTAACGCCCCTATATACGTACGTCTATGTCCACGTATCTCAGCTTCATCCCTTATACCACCCAGCGAGAACCTGACAAACTTCCTACCCAACGCACGTGCTATGGATTTACCCAATGACGTCTTACCTACGCCTGGCGGGCCCACGAAACATAGTATTGGCCCCTTCATGTCCTGTTTGACCTTCCTAACCGCAAGGAACTCGAGTATCCTTTCTTTAACCTCATCCAGATCGTAATGATCCTCATCCAATATCTTCTTAGCGCGCTCAATATCGAGGTTATCCTCAGTTTCCTTATCCCATGGCAACGCTATCAACCAATCTATATACGTACGCGATACCTCATACCCCGGCATACCTGGTTGTAGACGTTCGAGCTTCTCCAGCTCCATAAATGCCACCTTTTTCGCCTCCTCCGGCATACCTGACGCTTCTATCTTTTTGCGTAGCTCTTCGACTTCCGATACTCCTGCCTCACCCAGCTCCTTCTTTATCGCCTGCAACTGTTGACGTAACAGGTACTCACGTTGCGTCTTACCCAGCTCAGTCTGCACCTGATCCCTTATCTTTTCCGCCAACTGTATGATGTTAAGCTCTTGACTCAATATCGGTAATAACCTACCTATACGTTCCTTGGGGTCTATTGCATTCAATATCTCCAGCCGTGCCTGATACTTCAACGAAGGCAAGTTTGACGCTATGAAATCGGCCAACTTACCCGGATCTTCTATCTTCTCCACCACTATTGCCAGTTCATCCGGTATCTCATCCGTATGCTGTACGATCTCCCTCACAAACTTATGCACATTCTTGATGGTAGCCTGCACCTGTAGGTCCTGCATATCTACCGGTGGTTCGTGTATCACCTCAATCTTCACCTTGTGGAACGGCTTCGTCTGTGTCACTTTCACCACCTTAGCCCTTACGATACCCTGCAGTAACAACCTTATCTCACCCATCGGCCCCGTAGCCATCTTCATGATACCTGACACCACACCTATCGGGTTGTACAGCTCGGTTATCGGTACATCTTCTTTCTTCTCCTTGATTGGTACCACCAAAACCAACCTATGTGCACCCAACACCGAACGTATACCTTCTTTTTCAGCCTCATCCACCACCACATGTGGCATCACCGTGTAGGGGAACGGCACCTTATCACTTACCACCAATACCGGTAGTTCATCCGGTATCTCTATTTTTGTATCTTTGGGTTCCATCTCTTCAGGTTTTGGTTGCTTTTTGCCAAACATCATTCAATCACCAAAATACGTTTTTCTTTCTCTTTTCTATGGAGTTTAAGTGAGAACAACCCATGATAGTTATCCACCTCAATACGCTTCTCATCCACCGCAAACGGTAGCTTTATTTTCCTTTCGAACGGCCCAAAATTTATCTCCTCCGCCAAACATTCAGCCCCCTTGATGCTTTCAGGTGGGAACGTCTCCCCTTTTATTATAAGTGTATCCCTATCTTCATCCAGATAGAAATGTACATCTTCCGTACGTACACCACCAAGGTTCACCAGCACTGTCACCACATCACCCTTCACGTACATGCATACTGGTGGGAACACCTCCACAAACATCGAATCTGGTGTACTCAACATAGGCATCCTTCTTGCCCACCATACTGCCATAAATTTACGATATTCAATATCGGCCATCTTTTAAAGATATATGTCACCTTCTACGGTCAACCATATTGTGTATAAAAACGCCATACTCGATACTTTAAATACTGCTAAATAACTATCACGTGAGTGATGCCTCTCACCACAATCGTGAAATTTACCTACAAATTTTTAAACAAATAAGGAAATAAAGGTTTATTCTTTTAATAGGCATTCAGAGATATTGGCAACCGATGTTGTGAGGGATACCTTTAATGAAGGAGGTGCATGGTATGGAGTGTATCTTTACAAAAGTTGTATGTGGCAAATTATGGGAGCAATCAAATCGTAGTCTTGCAATAGAAGGGAGATGCAAAATTTTAGTAAAAAGGAGGTGTTATGTTTAAATTGAGGGTATTATTGGTGATAACTCTATACGTTGTGGCTATTACGATACCCACGTGTATGAATGGCCATAAGATGATATTGAATGAAGTAACCACTCCACATAATTTATGGCAACAGTATCACTCTTTCAGATTAAACCCCTATGCACAAGTGACAGAGACGAGAATGTTTACTACTTGTATGAGCACGACAGAGACGGGAAGAAGTAAAAAGAATAACTTTATCAAAACCGCTGCCATATATGGGTTAGAATGGCTTGGTACCACAGTTGTTACAGGAGTGTGGTCGTTTATAGCGATGATGGGATACTGGCCCCCTGGTGCTGATATCTCGGATCTCCCTCCGCCAGAAATTATGTTTCGTACTTTCTGTTATTTATATGTAGGAGGTAACACTCTACTAGGGGGCTTCTCTACATGGGGTATCGGTAAACTCCTGAAGCAACGTGGGTCCTTATGGGGGGCGTGTCTTGGAGCATGCATAGGTAGTGTGACAGGTCTATTTGCAGGGCGTTATATTATGGGCATGGGTGGGGTATGTCTTTATTTTTTGGCCCCTTCAATAGGGGCAGTAATAGGGTACAATTGGGGGAGGTAGAGATGATCAGCTCGAAAATGAACTTCATAGTAGCAATCCACGATATAACCGATGGCATAAAAAGATATGCAAATGGTACTTCATCACCATGGAGACACCCAACTACCGTGCAACGAAGAAGTTCAGCGTGATTCGATAATACATTATCACAAGATACGTCACGGTGCGATAGTTACTTGTCAACCCCATCCATAGCTTTACTTTTACACCTCATACCAACATGCAGATACTTAAGGTTAAACTCCAGAATGTCTCATCCTACCATGCACAGAATGATACACGCATACGTTATGTGTTGGAATTCATTTCCACCTTCTACGGTATAAGGGTAGAACCTTCACCCGAAGGCATTACCCTACCTACACCGCAATTTGATAGCTGGACACCCAATAACATACGTATCACTTACATCGATACTATACCCGTACTTTACACTGATCAACAACCCACCCACATAATCTCCACCACCGGCCATGTAGGGTTCGACCTCATAGGTGCAACGTTTTTCTTGTTATCACTATCTGAGGAGCTGAAATTCCACACCCCACGGTTCCGCTCATCACTCTCTTTACTACACAAGTTTGACCTACTCCATACACCTCTTATCAACTTATGGCTCATACAGATAGAGCATCACCTACGTACCAAAGGTTACCACCTACCACCCCGCTGGCCTACCGGCAAATTCGCAATCGTACTAACCCATGACATCGATCGTCTCGGTACGGTTGAGTTCACCCTTCACGGTAAACTACGTCGCATCATGTTACTCAACACCATGAAGCATCTCACCCTCCGCACATTATTACGTAGTGTAGGCGCACCCCTCCATTACCTACTGTGTAAGGGGCTCAGAATGTACTCACCCACCATCGTAAACCCTGACATCGGGGATTGGATTACTTGCGAATCCCAATACGGGTGGCGGTCGACTTTCTTCATTTTCCCCGATAAAGTCTACCCACGAGATCCATCCGACCCCATCTACACCTATCACGATAAAACGCTATTCCATGGCAAACCCATAAAGCTTATCGATTTATTGCGAGAACTCAAACCCACCCACGATATAGGTTTACACGCCAGCCGCCACAGTTATAATAACTTCAACACCTTACGCATGGAAAGACGACGCCTTTCGCAACTCATAGGCAATATAGATGCCGTTCGTCACCACTACATAAGCTTCGACGCGTATCAATCACCCGCCACACTTGAAGCTGCTGGTTTCACCATAGATTCGAGCCTCGGTTGGCCTGATAATGTTGGCTTCCGTGCCGCTGTAGCATATCCGTTCAAGCTATGGGATCACACCCGTATGCGTTCCACAAACGTATGGGAGGTACCACTCACATTACAGGAATCCATAGCCATCGTACATTTAGGGCTTGACACACCCGCTAAATTATGGTCGCTAATCGATAAACTCATACATGAAGCCTCCCGTAGCACCGGTATGCTTACATTGTTGTTCCATCCCGCCGCTATCGATATGCCGTTCGATACCTTCAAATTCTATCGCGAGTTACTTACCCGCTTATCGCACGAAGATGCATGGATCACCACCATCTCAGGTATTAAAGATTGGCTATCACAGCGTACACCACAATGACACACGTGGTAATGTTCGTATTTAACCCAGTCCTCCACGATAGCCGCGTACTACGTGAGGCACGCTCACTTGTACGGTTTGGCTACAAAGTGAAACTCATTGGCACCACAGAAGCTACCCGACCCGAAACCATCCCACTTGATGGTATCGAAATACTCAGGTTACCATTGCTCAGATTACCCATAATTTCAGCCTCCGACATCAAATTCCTACGTGTCCTCCTGTACGGGCTAAGAATATTATGGTACAGCATACAGGTACGCAACACAAAAGCTGACATCTACCACATACACGATTTCGAACCCCTACTAATCGGATATCTGTTAGCCAAGAAATATCACTCCAAGCTTGTGTATGATTCACACGAACTCTATTGGGGACGCTTCCGGTTACCTTGGTGGGGCGAACCCCTCCGTAAGTTACTTACGAAACTGGAATCCTTTCTTGCACATCGTACAGATTATGTTATCACCGTAAGTCATGGCCTGTCACAGGAACTATCGACCCGCTTCAAAACAAAAAGTATAGCCGTGGTACGCAACATATCTGAGGTATCCCATACCCACTGTACACGTAACTTACGTAGGGATGCAAACATACCAGATGACGCCAAAATCATCGTCCATACTGGTAACCTGCTACCGATGGAGAGGTGCTTCGACGAAATCATAACCTCCATGCAGCTACTACCAGCCAACATATACCTTGTATTCGTTGGCACAGGTAAACTGCTACCACATCTATTACAACTATCCAAACAGCTCAACCTAAGCTCAAGGGTTAAATTCCTCCCCCCCGTGCACCCACACGAGGTCGTCCCTTATATTAAGGAATGTGATATAGGGATCGTCAGCACACGCCCGGATACGCCATCATCCTATCATGCGTTACCTCATAAGCTGTTCGAATACATAGCTGCTACCCTACCAGTAGTAGCTGGTAACCTACCCGAAGTTCAAACCATTGTCAAAAGTTACGATATAGGGGTTATCTTCCACTCTTACGATCCTCACTCCATAGCAGCTGCTATTAAAAAGGCTTTAGAGCCTACCAACTACATCAGGTTTAAACATAACATAAGGAAAGCACACAAGGAATTGAACTGGCAGGTTGAACAACACAAGCTCCTATCAGTTTATGAAAATCTAACACGTTAGGTGTAACGCTGCCACCGTCCGCTTACTTTCCGCTATTTTGTTATAGGTTTTGACCGCCTCCGCTGTTATCTGTATATGAAGTTCGATACCACGTTTATTGCATACATCCACCACTTCCTTCGCTACATCCATCACCCCATACGCACCCGTACCTATAATCAACACCTCAGGCCGTTCATCCAGTATATGCTCGATATCACACATCTGCAGGTAATGCCCCTGCTCACGCCACCACGATGATTGTACACGATCGGGAAATATAATTATATCACGTGTGTAAACCTCACCATCAACAATTATTCTACCAAACTCGTAGTGCTCCACCTTGGGTGCCATAGGATATATAAGCCCAGGACCGGACTCGAACCGGCGACCTTCCCGCCAAGGCGGGATGCTCTACCGTTTTTGATGGCATATTAGCTCCTTGAATGCTCTACCTCCCTTGTAACGTTTCAATAAAGTCTCACGACGTCGAGCCTCCCTTAACGTATCGTACTTTTCATAATAAATCAACCTCAACGGGCGCCTTGCTTTCAGTGATTTGGTCTTACCGCTGTTGTGCTCTTTTATCCGACGGTTCAAGTTCTTGGTAACCCCAATGTAATATCCATTATCCTTGAGGCTTTGCAGTACATATACATAGTACATAAAACATAAAGCCCAGGACCGGACTCGAACCGGCGACCTCTTCCTTACCAAGGAAGTGCTCTACCCGCTGAGCTACCTGGGCATTTACTAAATTTACATCAGCTTGTTTTATGTCAACAATTTAAATCCACAAGTATTTATTTAATGGGACTCGAATCGGCGACCTTCCCGCCAAGGCGGGATGCTCTACCCGCTGAGCTACCTGGGCATCTACTAAATTTACATCGGTCTATTTCATGTCAATAATTCACGACTTTCACAGTCTAAAGGACTTTTAAAGGGACTCGCACCGGCGCCCTCTTCCCACTGAGCTACTTGGGTATAACCAAATTTACATCGACCCCTATATGTCGATATAAGTTACAAAACAAATTGACCATCCCCTAACCGCTTTATCTTTAATTTGTGCGTTAATGACGATATGTTCGGTTAACGAAGGTATCACACGTGCAATAGATTTGATCCATACTCTACAGACAACCCCTGTAATCATAGGTATCGCTGGCGGCTCATGTGCCGGTAAGACACTAATCGCCCAGCAGATAGCCACCAGAGTAGATGGTGTCATCCTTCCGCTCGACGATTATTATGTAGGTATCGATCACATACCTGATAATAATTTTGACCACCCCTCAGCTATGGAATTAACCTTACTCAAACACCACCTACATCTATTAAAACAGGGTAAACCCATCCACAAACCCATCTATGATTTTGTCACCCACAAGCGGGTAGGTTACCACCCATTTACACCTTCGCACGTAATCATCACCGAAGGCCTCTACGCATTACACCAAATATTTCGCAGCATACTCGACGTAAAGATCTACGTTGAAGCTCGTGACGCCACCCGTTTAGCACGTCGGTTAGTACGTGACATGTCAGAACGTGGCCGCACCCGTGAAAGCGTCCTCCGTCAGTGGTATACCACCGTTTTACCCATGCACAGAACTTACGTTGTACCTCAAAAATCCTACGCCGACATTATCATTGTAAACGATGGAGATTGACAAAATCTACCTGCTCAAAAATTTGCGTGGCATCATACATTTCGATCCCCACCTCAACGTAACCACCGAATGGACCTGGCTACGTAAAAAATTCAGATACAGGAAGCTTGGCATCTCACAACATCTGTTGGAGCTCAGCGGGTTACCCACACTTTCGATGCTGGAGATACTCACCCCCACACTAAAGTTATCGGATCTACCTTCACCAGCCAGCGATTCACTTGCACTTGCCACGGAGTACGTAACGCCTCTTATAATCCTAAAGTCGGCAAGCCTCAAACCCTACGAACCTCTTGTACTCCATAAGGTGACAACTGTAGAGAGACTACCCGATATCGAGTTACGTCGCAATATACGGTTGGTAAACTATTCCATCATAGACTATTGTCGTGATATCATCCACGCGGATGCTGCCACCCGCCTTAAGATCGTACAGGATGATGCGAAACGCTTCTGGCGTGTCCAACCCGGCACCATCCCCCTTATAGTATGGCTCGATTTAGCCAAACTCAAATCCCCACCCTTAAAGTTGGTCATCCCCTCGGTAATAATCGACCTCTAACACCAGAAATACGGGTCAATTACCCAGCATCCCCAGTTGCCACATTATGAATAACAGATTGTCAGCATAAGATTCTACCACCTTACGTAATGGCTTACCCGCCCCATGTCCAGATTTCGGCTCTATGTATAACAATACAGGTCTATCGGGGGTTGCCAGCTCCTGCATCTTAGCTGCCATCTTCATTGCATGCATAGGGTGTACCCTCGTATCAGATTCGGCTGTCTTAAACAACACCGCTGGATAGATTCTACCTTTCTCCACATGATGGTACGGCGAATACGCATACAGCCACTTAAATGCGTTCGGATCCTCAGGATCACCATACTCCGGTATCCACAGGTGTGCTACCAAGAACTTGTGATACCTCAACATATCAAGTAACGGTACACTACAGATCACCACCCTAAACAGCTCCGGTCGCTGTGTCATCGCCGCCCCCACCAGCAACCCACCATTACTTCCACCCATAATTGCCAACTTATCAGGTTTAGTATACCCCACATCTATCAAGTATTCAGCAGCTGCTATGAAATCATCGAACACATTCTGCTTTTTATCCAACATACCCGCCCTGTGCCACTCCTCACCATACTCGTCACCCCCACGTATACCCGCATGTGCATATACACCGCCACGTGATAACCATGGTAACAACGTTCTCACAAAATATGGGCTCATACCCAACCCGAACCCACCATACCCCGTGAGTATGGTAGGGTTGTTACCATCGAGCACGATCCCTTTCTTGTGGATCACGTACATTGGTACCTTCGTACCGTCCTTCGATTCGTAGAAGATGAGATCTTGCTCATACTCCAAGGGATCGAACTCCACCTCTTGTTGGAACACCCGTTCAGCTTCAAACGTTTTAAGGTTCAGCCTGTATATCGTGGGTGGATAGAAGAACGACATAAATCGATAGTATAGCTCATCGCTATCCCATCGCCCGCTGAAACTCACACTCCCATACGTAGGTAGCTGCACCTCATGTACCAACTTACCTTCCGTTGTGTACACAAGTAACCTATAATACGTATCTTGCTTTACAGTGATCACTAATTTACCTCCCACTATACCGAACTGCTTTATAACTCCCTTACCTTCAGGTATAATTTCTTGCCACTCTCCGATATCCGGCTTATCTACTGTTGTACGCAATATCCGATACCTTGGTGCCTTATAGTTAGTCTTTATGAAAATCGTATCCCCTATAACATCCGCAGAGAATATTGCTTCCATACCGATTGCGATCGGGATTAATCTTTCACTCGATGGCTCCATAACATAGAGATCGTTTTGCGTCCACCCCTTATGTACAGTGATGATCACCCAGTTACCATCCGACGATAGCCTTACACCCGGTATCTCCTTTTCGGATAATGTTTCACCAAACACCAACCTATCATTCTCCCACGGTTCGCCCATCTTGTGCATAAATATCATTGGCCGAAACTTTTCACTCTCCGTATTCCTCGTGTAGTAAAACCTGTCACCCTCTTTCATCCATGCAATACTTGCCCATTTCGCATCCGGTATAGTATCAGCAATAGGTTCACCTCTCTCCACATCCATAATGTAGAGTGTACTGTTTTCACTACCACTCTTCGATTTACCATATGCCACATATCTACCATCCACCGATGGATAATACCAATCCATCGCCACCGTCCCATCCTCACTGAATTTGTTCGGATCAATAACCACCCTACCGCTATCAGGTACAAATCTACTCTCTACCACGTAAAGTATGGGATGGTTCTCCTTCCCTTTACGCTTCGTATAGAAGAAACGTTCACCATATATTGCAGGTAATGATACCACCTCCGCCTCAAATATCTTCATCAGCTCATCGATTAACTCTCTCCTCCCAGGTAGTGAATCCAATATCCCACGTGTAAGCGCATTCTGTTGCTCTATCCACTCTCTTACTCTACTGTCATCAAGGTTTTCCAACCACCTATATGGATCCACTATCTCAACCCCAAACATCGTATCCACGACGTTAACTTTAGGTGTCTTCGGATACTGTATCATGATACCCCCTACAATTACTGATAATATCCATCCACACATCTCATCCAAATTTACTCTAAGTCTTCCCGACATCAAGTTGACATCACTTCTTGTATGATTACTTTGTTATCACACATAACGATGGGCAATCCACTCAAACTATCAATCGTCATCCCCGCCTACAATGAAGAGGATAACATTGAGCCACTCCTCGAAAAACTCTCCTCCGTAGTGACAACTGTCGATTTCCCTATCGAGGTAGTAATTGTTGACGATGGTAGCACGGACAACACGCTCGCAGTTGCCCAACGTTGTGCCACCCGCTACAATTTTGTCAAAGTCATCTCACAACCCCATATGGGGTTAACACCTGCCCTCATACGTGGGTTTGAAGCCTCCACTGGTGATGTATTTATGTTCTTACCTGCCGACCTACAAGTTATGCCGGATGAGATACCGAAATTCATGTCACTCATCAACTCAGGTTATGACATCGTCTGCGCTTGGTACCACCCCATAAAGCCACCTCCGTTCACAAAATCCCTTGCCTCCAAAATCTACAACGCATTATCACGCAAAATGTTCGGCATAACAGTACATCACATGAACTCCGCCAAAGCCATCCGCCGTACCGTGATGGAGAACATCCCCTTACGGCCCGACTGGCATCGCTACATCGTAGCAATAGCACACACTTACGGTTATAAAGTGGGTGAGGTCAAGGTCAACCTCTACCCCCGTCACTCCGGTAAGAGCAAGTTCGGCTTCTGGCGTATACCCATTGGGATGTTAGATCTCATAGCTGTTAAGCTACAGCTCAAATTCCTACGTAAACCTCTACTTTTTTTCGGCCTGTGGGGTGGCATATCACTCCTAATCGGTATCATCATAGGTATCGTCGCCCTGTACATGAGGTTCATCTTACACCATGGCCTGCGTGTACTCGCATACCCTACTATACTCTTTACACTTGCTGGCCTTATACTTATCACCATCGGCATATTCGGTGAGCTAACCGCCGGCCTAAGGGATGAACTCCGCGTATTGATGCGCAAACTCGACCGCCTAACTAAGTGACCGTTTCCTCATAATATATGCATGTTCACCATCAGGATAGTAGTTTAAACATGTTCTCTCAATTTCGAACCCCAACTTCTTATACAACCTCTGTGCGATACGGTTAGAGACTCTAACTTCAAGATAAACCTCATATCCTTCATATTTGTTAAGCAATTTCCTCATCAACCTCTCACCCACCCCCATCCCCCTATAATCAGGATGTACCGCTATATTTGCTATGTGAATTTTGTACCCATCTTCAACTTCAAACACCACATATCCAATGACTTGCCCCTCTTTTGTTGCCACCCATACGTATCTACCGTCACTACGGATGAAATATGCAAACGCCGCCATCGGCCATGGCATCTTAAATGACACCTTCTCTATCGCATGTATACGAGTAACATCCTCTATTGTTGCCTCCCTGATCTCAAACCCTATGATCCTGTATAGTTTCGACTCACATATCGGACAGAACGTATCCATTTTACGGTCGGTATCGTAGATAGAGTTAGAAAAACACATCACACATTTTGTATCCCGACAATGTTCCATCATGTGTAAATGTCCCACTTCATGCACCACTTCCTTACGTACACGTGCCAAAAATATCTGCGGTTCATCGTGTACTAACCTTGCCAACGCCACCATCGCACGTCTACCCGCTACATCTGCTAACCCGAACACAAAGTTTAACCCCTCCACATACGCATCATATGGTAAAATACACAATTTATAATCCCCGTTTGCAGGTGGTGCTACCATCCCAAGCAATGCTTCCGCATTGTATTGCCCTCTATCCATATTGTAAATACTGTTAGGGATTTGAATCGGCTCCATCACCTCCGTCACGGTGATGAAACGTTTCCTCAAGATTTTCTCAACCTCATCAATGGTGGTACGTTCGAAATATCTATCTACGGGGATGACAAATATCATCTAACGATGACACTTTCCACATATTGCTTTAAGATTGGGACAAATGCTTCCACCTCATGTGGCAAGTATATTTTCCCCTCCTTGATACGTTCATCTAATGTCTTCACAGTATGCACTATCTGTAACACATAGCGTTTAGCACCCTTAATCCACTCACCTATCTTCTTTGCCTCCTCTGTGTTGAAAAACATCGGCAACACTGAAGTCCTAAACTCATAATCAATACCACTCTCCATTATCATTTTAATACTTTTGTCGATTTTTTCTATATCTACCGGCACACCTGCCACCTCTGCATACCTATCTTTCGCCCCTTTTATGTCCATTGCAATAAAGTCTATCAACTTATCATTTATGAGCTGTGCCAACACCTCCGGGAACGCACCATTCGTATCAATCTTTACAGGATACCCCTTAGACTTTGCTCTACGGATAAAATCTATTATCTCCTGATGTAGTAGCGGTTCACCTCCAGTTATTGCAATCCCATCTATGAGCCCCTTGCGACGTTCAAGGTACCTGAATACTTCCTCTTCATCGATATCAGGCAATTTCTCCCACCCTATGACAAGCTCCGGGTTATGACAGTATGGACACCTAAAGTTACACCCCCCTGTAAACACGATCGTCGCTATCCTGCCAGGAAAGTCTATCAAGCTCACTTTCTGCCATCCTTTAAATTTCATCGTTTTAAAATATCCATCCCCTTCATTAGTCAATTAACTTCTTGTCATTTCATCATAACTGCTATCTTTAAACATATGGAACACTTACATCCGCTCGAGGTTAAAGTCTTACGCGTATTTAAACAACATCAACAAATAGTTGAATCAAAAATCCCCGAACTCTCAGGTATCGATCCAAAACAACTACCAAAGGTCATCAGCTGGTTACTCACAAAAAACTTACTCGAAGTTACCGCCGAAAACATCACCCGCAAAGTACGGTTAACTGAACTCGGTAAACAGTTTCGTGACACTGGTATACCCGAGCTACGTATCTTAGATGCTGTTAAAAAGGGTGCACGTCCATTATCCGAGCTACGTAAACTTGTAAGTGACGCCCTATTTGGTAAAGCCATCGGTAGGCTTAAGCAACTAGGTGCGATAACTATTACTGACGATAAAGCCTCATTTGTAAAACTACCGGATGAACTCACCAGCCTACAGAATATCTTAACCAAAATAGGTGATACAAGTTACCCATGGGATAAACTATCACCCATGGAACAGGCTCTCATCACCCAATACTCACGTAAGCGTGGCAAACAACGTGGCATCTTCCGTGTCGACGAATACCGTGACCGCATATTTTCACTCACTCCAACCGGCAAACAACTACTTACCCAGTTACCGGAAGAGATATCCGAAGAGATCTCACAGCTCACCCCCGACCTCCTACGTGACGGTAGCTGGCGTACCTATAAGCTCAGGCCATATAATTTAATGCTACCCCCCAAACCCATCGTGGTAGGGCATCGTCACCCCTACTCACTATTTCTGTCCAAAGTACGTCAAAAGCTACTTGCGATGGGGTTTGAAGAGATGAAGGGCCCGCTCGTTGAGTACGAGTTCTGGAACATGGACGCCCTCTATATGCCACAGTTCCATCCCGCCCGTCAGATACACGACGTATATTTTGTAAAATCACCCAAATACGGCAAACCACTATCCCTACACATACTCGAAAGAGTAGCCGCCGTCCATCGCAACGGCGCTGATACCGGGTCAAAGGGTTGGCGTTACGAATTCGATTACCAACGTGCACACAGGTTAATCCTCAGGAGCCAGGGTACTGCATTATCAGCACGTACACTTGCAAGCAACCCACACATCCCCGGTAAGTACTTCGCTATAGCCCGATGTTTCCGTTACGATAAAATTGACGCTTCACATTTACCTGACTTCTATCAAATCGAAGGCATCGTCATCAGCCCACACGTAAACCTACGCACACTGTTGGGGTTGCTCAAACTATTTGCTGAGGAGTTCGCACGCACCACGGAGGTGGAGTTCCGTCCCGGCTATTTCCCATTTACTGAACCATCGGTTGAGCTACACGCCAAAATCGACAACAAATGGGTAGAACTCGGTGGTGCCGGCATCTTCCGTAAAGAGGTAACCTATCCACTTGGGGTAGAGCTTCCCGTCCTCGCATGGGGGTTGGGCCTCGACCGTATGGCTATGTCTGCACTCGAAATAAAGGATATAAGATTGTTGTTTTCACGTGACCTTAGTTTCTTAAGACAAAGAGTTAAAAGACTATAATGCCTACAATAGTTGTACACAAAGAAGATTTCCTTACTCTGTTAGGTCACGTACCAGATACCGACGAGCTAGCACGTGCCAAATCCCAATTAGTCGACATATTAGATGACGAACTCAAGATAGAGATAGCAGATACCAACCGCCCCGATCTATGGAGTGCCGAAGGTATCGCACGTGAGCTATCAGGCCCCAAGGAGTACAGCTTCTTCGACACCTCCCCTCAATACGAGGTTATCGTCTCACCTGAAGTACTCGAAGTACGCCCCTACATAGGTGCGTTCCTCGTCAAAGACATAAAATTAACCGACATTTCGCTACGTAGTATTATACAAAGTCAAGAAAAGCTCAGCGACCTATACGGTAGAGGTAGACGTGACATAGCCATCGGCATATACGATGCATCAAAGATTGTCTTCCCCATACATTACCGTGGTGTACACCCATCAGAGGTACGGTTCACGCCACTCGATATGACCGAGGAGCTATCACTCGATGAGATATTAGATAAACATCCAAAAGGCATCGAATACGGCCACCTAATCAAGTCGTGTAAATTCTATCCGTTACTTGTAGACAACGATAACAAGGTGCTATCGTTCCCCCCCATAATAAACAGCCGTTACATTGGTGAAGTCAAACCCGCTCACACATATTTATTCTGCGAAACCACAGGCACTAACCTCGAAATGGTGCTACTCGTAACCAATATCCTTGCAACCAACTTCGCCGATCGTGGTGCCCAGATATTACCTATTTTGATAGTCTACCCCAACGGCAAGAAGGTCAAAACTCCCCAGGATATCAGCGAACCTTGGGAATTATCACCCCATGAGGTACAGGAGCTGCTCGGCATCTCTTTAGATATGGACGAAATCCACTCCACTCTACGGGCTGCTAATTACAGGATTAAAGATGGCAAACTCTATCCTCCCCCTTGGCGTGCTGATATCATGAGTGTAGCCGATATAATCGAAGACATAGCAATACACCGTGGTTATAATACGTTTACACCAGTGGGATTGACGGATTTCACGGTAGGTCACTCCGCCCCTATTGAGGAGCTCATCGAAGATATCCGCAACATCATGGTAGGAATAGGGTTTGAAGAGATACTCTCACATGTACTCACATCAAAAGATAACCTCATATACCGTATGAACCTACCCGAACGTAAAATCATAGAAATCGATAACGTCATGAGCTTATCCTATTCTGTTCTACGTGATACAATAATACCGTCACTGTTGGAGGTTGAATCCCTAAGCAGCAAATCACTATACCCACATAAGTTGTTCGAAGTAGGTGAAGTCGTAATTTACGATCCAGACTCACCTGAATACTCCCGTACAGTGAACCATCTCGCTGCAATAGTAGCACATCCGCAAGCAAATTTCTCCGAAACACATAGCTATCTAAATGCACTATTTCATCAACTTAACCTCACTTACAAAATAGAGCCAACCTCACACCCTTCTTACATATCCGGTAGGGTGGCCAAAATTCTCGTCAATAATAACGAAATCGGCATCATCGGCGAACTACACCCGGAAGTACTTACCCGCTGGAACATTAAAATACCTGTAAGTGCATTTGAGATAGAAATAGATGCTATCGGTTAACCACTTTATCAAAGATTGATGCCAACTTACCCACAACATGTGCTGCCTGGAACCCCTCAATCGTACCTCTCCATGGGTAATTATCAGAGTAGAACGCATTGTAATACTTTAGTATCAAACGTTTTATCCCATCAATATCGTCTGGATCCACTCCCTCACCCATACCATACTTTTCAACCAACTCACGTGCCCTCACCCCTCTGGGTGCTATCGCTATAACTGGATGCGGCATACCCATATACTCGAACAACTTACATGTTATCATAAAGTGTGGCTCATACTTACCCACAAGCAACAGTAGCAACACACTGTTTTCGTAGAACCCCTTAATCCTATGATATGGCACATACGCGTAGTGTTTAATATACGGTCGTCGAGGCAGCGGTACCTCCAAATGCCCTACAAAGTTAACCTCTATTTTATCGCTATCTATTTTACCTTCATCTATCAACTCATCGATCCCTTTAATAAATGTGTAGGGAGGTGCTAATTTACGTATCACCCCCGGATAGAGTATGGAGAATATCTCCATTTTAGGTACCTCTATAGTCATATCATATGGTGTAGGTATTATCTCAACCTTATCGTATCCATTGACATATTTGCGAAAAGTCTCATCCAACACCACAATACGGTCGCTCACCCCATACACCCAGCGTTTAATCCAGTTATTGCTTACCCATGGGTCACGCAAGTCTATCACCAACGGCACCCCTGTTAACGTTTTCAAGATCGCCCCTATTATGAGGTCAGTCACTGGTGGTGAGGTTGCAAATATCAGCTCTATTCTTTTGCGTTTGATCATATCGTAACCTTTGTAGATTGCAAACGGTATCCACCCCATCTCCTTTTCTATCCATCGCAATAATTTAGGTCGTGCCTTACCACCGGTAAGTTGCGTAACACCCAAAAGTCTCAGTATCCGCAGCAGGTCGAGCGACTCAGTAAAACACACATCTTTAACAATGAGCAACGAACCATCATACGCATAGTAAGCACCAGGTTTGGGTGTCAAAACAACCGGTTCGTATCCATATTCAGGAAGGTATTTCTCAAACCTCACCACCCTATGTACACCTGATAACCCCAATGGCGGGTGATAGTAAGCGATCAACAACACCCTACGCATCATTTTGTAACAGCGAGCTTACCCCGTACCCAACGTCCATCAGCCAACTTAACAATAACTTGATAGACTCCCACCGGTATAGCATCCAATTCCTTCACATGTATTATGGGGGAATCACCCTGTCCCGCAATAGAATATATTAACCTCCCACTCAACGTGTATAGATACATGGTTTGCCACACATAAGGGGTGACGATTGTCAACGTACTATGTTTACCCACAACAAAAGGATTAGGATATATTTCAACTTTCGTAATCTCCCAACTTGGTGACAACGTAACCTTTGATATACCCCCACGTGTGGGTATCCACATTGAAAACCTCTCATTATCCCATACAATATCACGTGTAAAGTCCACATATTCCGAAGCCACCAACCCATCACCTATTGTGTAATTAATGAGTTCACCTGAACTTGGGTTAAGTACACTCACACCCTGCATATTCACCAGCATCCAGATTCTACCTTCCCAATCCTCTTCCAACGCCAGTATGTCATTGCTTGGCAGGTCACTATTGGTTGAGGTGTACTCACCGATCACCTTACCATCTCTTATCCGGAATACACCCGCACGTGTAGCCACCCATATATCACCAGCCCTATCACATATGAGGTCCGTAACCCATGTAGTGGGTAGCAGGTTGCTCAGTATTTCAAACCCTCCATCCTTATGTATACATGCAATACCATACATGTGGCTACCTACCCACATATTTCCGTGACGATCCTCGGCAAACGCACCAGGTGTAACAAATTGCCACGTGTTGATAACCGAATCGTCCACAATCTCAAAGATATATCCACCATTTGTACCTACCCACAGGTGATCGTTTGCATCTACGTACATACCCCAAACTATATTTGAGCCACTACCTGGTAAATGGAACCTTTTTAAAGAATCACTTTCCGGGATATACTTTGCTAACCCTACATCATCACCCCAAAAGCTTATCCATAGGTTACCCTTACTATCACTCACGATATATCTTGCACGCTTAATTTCATCTTCCCCAGCAAGATAATGCGCATAATACCATTTACCTTCTACCTCATATATTCGGGTGATGGCAGGCTCCCATGCCGTAAAATGTACCGCCCATATGTCACCGTTGGGGCTCAACGCTATACTGCTTGTGATATTGCTTACCATCGATGTAGGAAAACTATCCTTCAACAACGTATCCGTTGTCCAAGCTACCAACCCACATTTGAAACTACCCACCCATACTACACTATCTAAAATCACTAAATGGCCTTGCCCCCTTGGTGCATAAAGTAACGGCGTAAGTGATGGCCACCATGTACCGTTCCACTTTTTAACACCCCACCTCGTAGAAGCCAACAGCAAAGTATCACCCTTACAGAAATCGAACACCTCCGGATACGCATTCACAAGTTGCGAACTTCCCCTTACATACATCACTATCCCAGAGTCTGTACCCACCCATAAAGTGTCATTACACCACTCCAATGCCGTAATCCTAGCTTCCCTAACTTCAACCGGTAGATCCGTCTTTGGTATCACATGCCAGCCGTTACCTTCAACATCCGTTACACCGATACCGTCTTCTGTACAGAACCACAACGAATCGTTATGATAATAAACACGCAATACTTTATTATCCAACGGTACAGGTAGGTTCCAATAGCTTATTCTCTCAATATCGGATAAGTTAGCAGCAAGTTCCAATACCGTGACAGGTGCATCATCCTCAGTAGCTATCCATACTCTTCTACCTGCTACTGCCATTGAAGAGAACCTGTCACTTTGTGGTAACCCCTGTGCGTTCGTGTAACTGTACGATATACCATGCGTGAAGATTACCAACCCCTTACTACGTGTAAGACACCACACCCCAGACGAGTCTACAAATATATCCTGTACGTTATTTTCGGTAAGCCCATCCACATTTGTTAAATGTTGTAACTCATCCGTATCAGGGTTATAAATTACCACACCACCCTCGGTTGCTGCATAAATACAAGTTTCGTAATGAAAAATATCATTCACTTTATAAGTAGAGAGAAAGCTCTCCCATACGATCCCCAATACAAACAATATCATTTACCCAGCTTATTACGTATGAATTCTATCACCTGCTCTTTGTTGCCCCTAAACCTCACGTACATACCACGAAAGTTTTCCAACCTGTTGGGTTTATCAAACGGGCTAAGCAATACACCATATTTATCGACATAGTAGCTTTTGATCGACTCCCAGCGCCTGAATTGTGTCACAAAGAACCCCTTTTTATAGACACCCCTGTCGTTCATTACATAGGTGGTTGGCAAAAAATACGACAATATATTTACAACAAGCAAAAACGTACCAAATAATGTCCACCACACTCCCCACGTATAGTAAAGACCAATCGCCAAAAACACAATAAAAGCTATCAAATACGCTGTTTTACGTGGCTCCTCTTTAGCGGGTAACGACCGCCATTCTATCATAACTTAAGTTTATCAAACTCAGGTTTCAACATCTCATAGATTTTATCGAGTGCTGCTGATATCACCTTTGTATCACCAATTACTGGCATAAAGTTGGTATCCCCCAACCACCTTGGTACAATATGTACATGTATATGGTCGACCACACCCGCACCCGCCACTTTACCCACATTTATACCGATGTTGAACCCATGGGGATGCATCACCTTACGCAATATCTCCACAGAGGCTTGTACTAAACGCCCAACCTCCACAAGCTCTTCCGGAGTCAACTCTGTCAGTTCACCAGTGTGACGTGTGGGTGCTACCATCAAATGTCCGTTATTATAAGGGAAGATATTCATGACAACAAAAGCCCGTTCACTACGATACAATACATAGCTCTTGGCCATATTTTTGAGCGCATCACAAAATATGCATCCCCCCTTGCGTGGCCCCGTTATGTACTCTATACGCCAAGGTGCCCACAACCTATGCGGTACTGTTGTCAACAGCTTTTCAGTTGTCTTAAAATGTAACTTCGCAACCTTACCTAATGCGTGTTCACCTTTTGTTAAGACAAATTCCTTACCTATCAGCTCCACTTCTGTAGACGCGCCCTTGGGTAACACCATACCTTCGCTCTCCGATAATTTATTTAATTGCTCCAAAAATGTAGCACGTGCCAAAAGTGACGCCAGCATCACCGCAAGATCCTCCTCCCCATGTGGATGTATCACCAACGGTACTCCTTTCGGGAAATACGATTTTATAAAATCCGGATCCGCAAACTGATCTATCACTATACGGTCGCAACTACCCACACTGTTAAGTAGCTTCATCACAACCCTACTATGTAGCCATGCCAAGATATGGTTGAGGTTAGGTGTCCTACTATAGAGCTTATTGTATTCTGTAGGCGCCAGATAGCATATCTCATGTACACACAATTTTTTAATTTCCTGGCTCAGATATATAGCTTGTGCATCGGTTACCTTTTTGCTCTCCCTTATTGGTAGTTTCTTCAGTTCTGGTAGCTTCTCGTCATCCAAAAATACTGCCGCAACTGCCAATCCACCAAAATAATCCCCCTTACCAGCTTCGTCACTACCTATCCATCTCATTTTGTAACTATATTGATGAGCTTTTTAGGTACCACGATGATACGTTTCACCTGCTTACCCATAATATGTTGCCGTATTTTGGGATGTTCCAGTGCCATCTTACGTATATCGTCTTCTGTCACATCAAACGGTACCTGCAGACGTACCCTAAGCTTACCATCAACCTGCACCGGTATCTCAATCTCCGGTAGGTATACTTTCCCTGGATCATACTGAGGCCAACTTGCGTGGAAAATAGATCCCTCACCTCCGATCCTATGCCATAATTCTTCCGCTAGATATGGTGCAAATGGTGCAATCAGCTTCACTAACGTATAAAGCCCATAACCGAGCGTCTCGTCCTTTCCAGACTTGTAGAATTCATTGACAAGCTCCATCAACGCCGCTATCGCAGTATTATAGTGGAAATCTTCAATATCCTCCGTAACCTTCTTGATCGTGTAGTTAATCCTACGCAATAATATACTGTCATTAGCCGGTACATTCTCCGTGATTATATCGGTGTTCTCCGTCACAATCCTATAGACTCGATCAAGGAACCGCCGTGCACCTTCAACTACACGTTCGCTCCATATACCTTCTTTTTCCGGTGGCCCCAGAAACAGCACCCCCACACGTGCAACGTCTGCACCTACCCGCTGCACGAGAGGTCTCACCGGTACAGCTGTACCCCTTGAAGATGACATCACCTTTCCGTCTTCGTTCAATATCATACCCTGTGTGAACAACCGTAATGCCGGTTCATTCACCGGCGATATACCTGCATCGTATAACACTTTCGTGATAAATCTGAAGTATATCAGGTGACCGGTTGCATGCTCGATACCACCAATATATTGATCGATAGGCATCCATCTCTTCGCTATCTTAGGGTCAAATATTTCGTTATCGTTATGTGGGTCGGTGTATCGCAGTTGATACCAAGATGAATCCACGAACGTATCCATAGTATCAGGGTCACGCTTTGCATCCCCTCCACACCGTGGACACTTTGTATTTATAAATTCAGGTACCGACTCAAGTGGCGATTTACCTTTAGGAGCGTAATCCACCACTTCAGGTAATTTCACCGGTAACTCTTCTTCCGGCACAGGTACCACACCACAACGTGGACAATGTATCATAGGGATTGGTGCACCCCAATAACGTTGCCGTGATACAAGCCAATCCCTAAGATGGAATTGCACCTCTCTACCACCCAATCCCATGGCCTTGAGCTCATCCGCCACTGCTGAAATCCCCTCTTCAGAGGTAAGTCCCGTAAATTTACCAGATTCTATCATCACCCCGTACTCTTCATAAGCTTTATCGAGCGGTTCGCTTAATTCACTATCCACGGGTTTAATTACTACCTTTATCGGTAAGCCATACTTTTTAGCAAACTCAAAATCACGCTGATCGTGTGCAGGTACACCCATTACGATACCTGTCCCATATGTAGCAAGTACATAATCACACACATAGATCGGAATACGTTCACCCGTAAAGGGATGCACCGCATATAGGCCTGTGAATACCCCAGTCTTTTCGCGTTCACGTGATGTACGCTCTATCTCCGAAATCCTAAGCGACCTCTCGATATATTGGTGAACCTCCTCACTTAAGGGTAAGCCTTCCAATATCTCATGTTCTGGTGCTATCGCAATAAATGTCACCCCAAATACAGTATCAGCACGTGTTGTAAACACTGGTAACTGCTTATCGAACTCTGGTAGCTTAAACACGATACGTACACCCTCGCTCTTGCCGATCCAATTTCGTTGCAGGTTTATCACCTCATCAGGCCATTTACCTTCGAGATATTTCAGATCATCCAGTAACCTCTCCGCATATGCAGTAATTTTGAAGAACCATTGGGTTAACTTACGTTTAATTACAAGGCTGCTACAACGCCAACATTTGCCATCACTCACTTGTTCGTTAGCTAACACTGTCTGACAGTTTGGGCACCAGTTCACATATGCAGGTTTACGGTAGGCCAGCCCTCTCTTGTAAAGTAGAAGGAATATCCATTGCGTCCATTTGTAGTACTCCGGTTCGCACGTCAGTATCTCACGTGTCCAATCATAACTTATACCCATGAGTCGGTAGCTTTCACGTGATATCTCGATATTCTTCATTGTCCAATCTCTTGGGTGTATACCATGCCGTATTGCTGCATTCTCTGCGGGTAGGCCAAACGCATCCCAGCCCACCGGATGCAACACCTGATACCCCTGCATCATTTTGTACCGGGTTAATACATCACCCAACACATAGTTACGTAGATGCCCTATGTGTAAGTCACCTGATGGATACGCGAACATCTCCAGTACGTAGAATTTTCTGGCCGGATCCGGTCTATCCGTAGTTCTATAAATACCCTGGGTCTCCCACCACTTACGCCATCTATCCTCTATTTCATGAATCGGGTACATCGAATTTATAACTAAAACTACAGATTAAGGGTTGAAGTCAACCCACCATTTCTTGCCTTTTGTGAGTTCACACAGTTTTACCACATTCTTACCGACCAATGTTGCATAATGTACCGCTTCACGATCTTTTGTAACATCCTCAAACCCTATCGAGTATGTAAACCCATACGGTGGGAATAACAGACCCATATCGTTAAGTGTACCCATCAACCCCAATATAGTTTGCATCGCACCATCCTCCGTACCGGTTACGACTATGCCACCAACTTTACCATCGAGTAACTTACCTTCGTTCTCAAGCGCTGTTAGCCTATCTATGAGGTTCTTCATCATCCCTGACATCGCGTACCAGTACACTGGGGTGACGAAAATCAAGATATCCGCCTCCAGTATCTTTTCAAATATCCAAACCATATCATCACGCAGATCGTCCGATGTACATGTGCGGCGGGTACATTTTTTCGGATCTTCCGACCCACACCCCTTACATGGACGGATATCGCAATCTACAAGATGTAAGATTTCCACTTCATAACCACTTTCTTCTATTGTTTCAATCACCACACGAGCTAATTCCATGGTTATACCATCTTTACGAGGTGACCCATTTATAACAAGCGCTTTACCCATTGTCACCTCCCACTTTCACGGTAATATTATCAATAAGCCTTGCCTTACCGAGATATGCAGCAATAGCTATAAGAGCTTCACCCTTTTCCAACCTCTCTATCGGGTTGAGTTCCTCTTTATCCACGATCTCGATATATTCCACCCTTATGCGATCGTACTTAGATAGGAACTCGTGCATAGCGGCTATAATTTTACTTGCATCACGTTCACCCTGTTCCACAAGGTTTTTGGCCAACAATAGCGATTGATAAATAGCAGGTGCTACCTTACGTTCTTCCTCAGTAAGATATTCGTTTCTTGAGCTCATCGCCAGTCCATCTGGTTCACGTACGGTGGGCCCCACGATTATTTTGACGGGAAAGTTAAGGTCACGCACCATCCGTTTTATTATTATTGCCTGTTGTGCATCTTTCTCACCAAATACTGCAATATCTGGCATAACGATATTGAAGAGCTTCGCCACCACCGTAGTGACACCACGAAAATGTCCTGGCCTGTATCTACCACATAGCTTATCGGAGAGCCCCTTCACCTCGACATATGTGGTAAACCCCTTAGGATACAGGTCATCAACCGATGGGTAAAACATTATATCTACCCCCATCTTCTCAAGTATCTCTTTGTCACGCTCAATATCCCTGGGATATCTATCGTAATCTTCACTCGGTCCAAACTGAATGGGGTTGACAAATATACTCACAACCACAATATCAGCATGCTTGCGTGCTATATTTATAAGAGAAGTATGTCCCTCATGCAGATACCCCATAGTGGGTACGAACCCCACTGTCTTACCCCGTCTTTTATATTCAAGCGATAGTCGCTGCATATCTTTTGACCGTGTCACGATCCTCATCGCTGAGCTCCTTCACTAACTCATACACTGTTTTCTTAAGAACGGGATGCACCAAATTAGGTGCTATATCAGCCAGCGGTATCAACACAAACGGCCGTACATGTAAATATGGGTGTGGTATCTTAAGTTCAGGTGTATCGAGTATCAATTCATCGTAAAATAAGATGTCAATATCTATCTCACGTGGCCCCCAACGTGGTGACGGTTGACGTCCTACCCGTTGTTCTATCGCTTTTATCTCACGAAGAAGTAACAATGGTGCAAGCTCCGTCACCATCCTTATCACAGCGTTTAAAAATCGTGGCTGTACCATCTGACCCCATGCTTCTGTCTCATAAACTGGCGATATTGTGATTAGTTTTCCTACTTTGTGAAGCTCACCTATTGCACGTTTAAGATAGATTAACCTTTCCCCTTTGTTCGATCCTAACCCCAGATATACTTCATTCACTACCCAATTCTTTAGCTTTGTTCATATCCTGGATAGATGCATCCTTATTACCTAACTTCCAATGTATACCCGATCGTATAGTATAATACTCTGCTTTGTTGGGGTTTATCTCGATTGCTTTCGAAATCGCATCGAGCGCCTTCTCGTAATTCTCCGCCTGTATACACATCACTGCCAGCAGATACCAAGCCTCTTCATCGTCGGGGTTAAGCTCTGTAGCTTTCGCAAACTCTTCTATAGCCTTATCGTATTGTTTAAGCTGTGCGTAAAGGTTACCCAAGTTGTAATAGGTATCGCTATTGTTAGGGTTAAGCCTGAGCGACTCCTCAAAATACACTATGGCACTATCAGCATACTCTTTATCTTGTGTATCATTGTATTTATTTGCATAGATAACACCCATGAAGTAATGTGCATCCCCACTGGTGTCGATTGCTATCCACTTCCTAAGTATAGAGAGAGCTTCGTCCCATTTCTTCTCTTTTGTGTAGCGATTAACCAGTATTTCTGCAGACTTCGATATCCATTCCGCTCGTGGGGAGTGTTCAATTATCCCTATGAGAGTGGATTCAGCAAGCGCCTCTTCACCACCCTGCAGGTATGCTTGTGCTAGGTAAAAATGTGCTGAGAACGAGTCAGGTTCTAACTCTATAGCGCGTTTAAACCGCTCTATCGCCTTATCCCACTCCTTTTCGTTGAAACACAGAGCACCAGCGTTGAAATACACACCCCAATAGAAGCCAATATCTTTCTCCATATCCTTAAATGCATATGCTGAATCGAGCTCTATAGCGTGCTCCCATGCATCACTTGCATTCAGATAGTCTTTCTTCATAGCATACGCACGACCCAACCACATGTAAGCGTCAGCGTTCGGGTTCTCGCTAATCTCAAGTTGAAACTGTTCGATCGCCTTATCCCAGTTCTGTTGTTGCATGTAAACCTTACCACCGGTCATATGTTCAGATGCACACCCTACAACCAACAGGCCAACAAGAATAAGCCAGTGCTTCATTCTACCCCCTTCTGGATTTAAAATACTTGTAAATCTTAGGTGTCAACATATCTCACAATGTATGGGACCGAATTCATCTGGTACATAGCTTCAATCCATAGCTTGATGGTTACCATTTTCACATAGTTTTAGTACATGAAAGGTCAGATGCCCAGGATTTTACAAGTAATACTTTTAGAGATATATGTTACTGTTGTGGTAAACTTATTGGTAGTGACAATTTCTGAGGTATTGTGTGTACATTCCCAAAATCTATCCCTGCAGCCGTAACAGCTGCTGTAGCTGCCGCATTTGCCGTCTCAAAGAAAATACGGTAACCACGGTTAAGCTCCACACTTTCTGCAAACAAGTTGTATCATTATCACGAGCAATGACACCATAACCCCAGGTATGAACCCATGTATCCCATATGGATTTCTTAGTATAAGCCATACCAATGAGGTGACAAACCCACCCAACATCGAATATATCACACGTATACGGTAGGGTTCCCTCATATATATACCAAAAATTAATGGAAACAATGTGATAGATGCAACTACTGCCCACGCGAATGCACACAGTGTAAGCACAAGAGCGGGCGGCTTAAGCGCGATACCTAATGAGATTAACCCTATTACTATACTCCATAACCTACCATATAGGACACCCATTTCTTTGTAACGTACAAGATCCTTTACGATGCTGCTGGATAGTATTATCAAGATCGCAGAGAAAGTTGACATCCCTGCAGCTATAACACCCACAAGAAATATGGCCTCACCAAGCGGGTTAAGGACCAGTTTAACCAAACTTGGAATCGCCAAATCCGGTGACTTTAAGTGTGGAAACAATATACGAGCTATCGCACCGTTAAAATATGGAAGCACTGCCATACTGCAGCCCAAAGTTGCTAATATAGCACCTACACGTATGAGTTCCTTGCGTTTGATTGAATAAAATCGTACGATAAGTTGTGGCATACCCCACACACCGAGACTCACCACTAATGCGAACGAAAACAACCCCTTAGCCCCCCATATCCCAGGGGTAGTAACTAATCCCTCATTTATAAGGCGCAACTTCTCATGTACAATGGTGAACCCACCTGTATATCGTAGTGCCATCCCCGTAATCATAACGAGTGCCACCATCATTATAATAGCTTGTACGAAGCCAGTCCATACCACCGCAAAGTAACCACCTAGTACCACATAAATAAGGATTATCAAACCCGATAATACTACACCCACCCAGTACGGCATATCCATAAGCACTTCAAATGAATGTCCCATACCTTTGAGGATGCTCACGTTGTAGACTATCATAAACAGCACGATGACAATAGCGGAGAATATCTTTGCCACCTCACTGTTGTATAATTTACCGAGGAAATCCGGCAGCGTAATACTATTGTAACGATGTGTCAACTCACGTATACGTTCACCAAGCAATATCCAACATAACGTGCCACCAAACAGCACGTTGAATGCACCTATCCATATGGTGGCCATCCCGTATTTATAGCCATAACCCGCACCTCCCACAATTACGACTGATGAAAAATAAGCTGCTACATATGAGAGTGCAGTCACCCACACCCCTATACGACGACCACCAAGATAATAATCTTCGTCACCCTTTGTACGTTTCTGCCATAATAATCCGATTACCAATAACAATCCAAGGTATAAGCAAAGCACAACCACATATATCATCGATGGCGTATGTACCAGATTACACTATATATAATACATGCCAGGATCAAAACATACGCACCAAATGTAGATGGTGGGCAGCCCATCGTAACTAAGATGAAGTCCTATCATAGAAGGTCAACTCCTCAAGGCTTGTCTAACATTGAAAATGCTGTATATTATTAGATGACCGGGTGGATCGGGTGGTCGCCCCGATGTTGGGGAGGAAAGTCCGGGCACCACAGGGCAGGGTACCCCGCGATAAGCGGGGGCTCTAGGAGCGATATCTCCTAGAGACGGAAAGTGCCACAGAAAACAGACCGCCAGCGGTCCCGTTCTATGGGATGCGGGCAAGGGTGAAAAGGTGGGGTAAGAGCCCACCGCTCTGGTGGCGACACCAGAGGCACGGCAAACCCTACCCGGTGCAAGGCCAAATAGGGGGAGAGGTGGCCCGCCTCGTCATCACCCCGGGTAGGCCGCTAAGATAGATGACCACCCTCGACAGAACCCGGCTTACAGATCCACCCGGTCATAACTTGTAGTATGGAGGATATACCAGTATATAATCACCGAACCCGTGTTCGTCCACAAATATGAACACCATGTTACGTGAATAGTAATACCATATCTCATAGGGCTTATATTCGAGTTCGAATGGATGTGATTCCACCTCATCCGGTGGCCCCAATAGTATATAAACCCTACCTCTATCGGTACGCCATCCTTCCTGAGTTTCACGAAAATGTGTATTCGCATACTCTACACGTTCCAGGTATGTCTCCTTATATTCATTATGTGGGGTACCGGGAGTAGGGTCACGTTTTTCCCAGAACTTCTTCCATAACTGTTCACGCTCGGAGCGAGTTTTGGCCTTCCTGAACGCATCCATTTCGTCGCCTGTCGCTATGTAAGATAATACCTCGTAGTTATCGATGTACTTCCAATCAAGATATGGGCCAAACAGTAACGTATCTTCATAGACTTTATCACCAAGCCTTAACTGATATATACCCTGCTTTTCGTCAGCTCTCACATATAACGTGCATGGGTAAGTGATTCTATCTCCACTCAAAATTATGCTGTCAGTTCTATCCCCTATTTTGTAATAAACTGTGAAAGGCGCTTTCTTCTCACGAAAATCATATACATTGAAAATCAAGTATCCCAAAAGCACACTATCTTCTGTTGCTATAAAAATAGGCGATGAGAACGTTAACACATTTTCTGGTTTATCTGGTATCCTGATAGTCTCTCGCTGCCTGGACACAGTTTGTGTCTGTAGATCACGTAGCTCCACTTCCAACGTATATTCGCCGGGTTCAAACGGCCCCATTTTCAGCTCACTTGTAAGCTCATAATACGACACGGTGGTTTCATATTCTGGGAACACTTTACGGTCTATATGGATGTCGCCGATCTCAATTTCACCATGCCTCATGTATGCCGAGATTGCAAAATTGGTCACAAACTCCGTATCTTGACGTATGAAAGTGAGCTCGTTTGCCGGTATCGAAACATATACAAGCAGATATGGGCGCCCATCTTCCCATATAAGGGTTTTTTGGTAACTAAACCCTACCATAAAAAGGAGTAATAAACACCACATACTCACTTATAAGTTACTGGACAAATCCATTTATGCAATATCATTCGTGTGTCCCGAACATCTGTAAGAATTTCACAATAACATTGATATTACGCCAGAGAAATATCAATCCTATAAGCAGAAATATTAGCACGATTATAGGAGTCCATGCAGGTCTTATCCTCCTATACTGCACAAATTTATAGTTAGGCCATTTCATTCACAATTTTATTCCCAAATGTAATATAACCCGTATGACATATCATAAACTCCCTTGGCCGTGTTTTACCCTCACGCACCAATATCTCACGTTCTATAACCTCCACTGTACGTAACCGCACAAAGTAACTCTTCAACGCCTCATATGTTTTCTGTACCTGTTCAATGTTAGGTGAAAGTGATACCCAAAATCCACCGGGTTCTAGCACCTCATACACTGGACGGACGAATTCCCATGGTTCAGGTACATCCACAAAAGCCACCTCCACTGCAGGGATATTGAACCCTTCCTTTGTAGGGTCACACAGTAAGAATTCCACTCTATCTGCTAAGCTTGCCCTCCTCACATTGTTTATTGCATTATCCAGAAACTCCTTACGACGCTCAAATGAGTATACTTTACCTGTTGTCCCCACGATAGTGGCAAGCACTATGGTGAATGCACCCGATCCTGTACCCACTTCGAGAACACGGCTACCACATCCTATAGACGTATATAACAACATAAGGCCAGCATCTTTTGGATATATGATAGTTGTCAATCTACGTACCTTAAGCATTAGATCGCCGGTGGCTGGCTTTATCACATAAAATGTCGTCCCAGATGAGGAAACAATCTTCTCACCCCATTTCAAATCCTCAGGTAGGATAATCTCCCCCTTATGTGTGGAAAATTTAACCCCTGGTTTATAAACAAGTAGAAACTGTGCCTTCGGTCCACTATACAATAGAATTTGGTCACCTTCGTGCACTGATTGCATTACTTGAAAAATTCAATAATCGTATCTATAACATAATCAACCTCATCTTCCGATAAATACTGGAAAATAGGCAAAGATAGCACCTCCTTACTAGCTTTTTCAGAAACTGGCAGATCACCCTCCCTATAACCAAGGTATGATAACGCCGGCTGTAAGTGACACGGTATGGGATAATGTATTGCAGTTTCTATCCCTCTCTCCTGGAGGAACTTCCGCAGATTATCACGTTCTGGCGTCCTTATAGTGTACTGGTGATAGATATGGGTTCTATCAGGCTTTTTAGTTGGTATTTCAACAACCCCCTGGAGCTTCATATTGTATTTGGCTGCAATAGCTCTTCGACGTTCGTTCCACTCTTCAAGACGTTTAAAATTCACGCTAAGTATAGCAGCCTGTATCGCATCGAGCCGCGAGTTATACCCCCAATCCGGATAGTAATACTTCCTTGTGGCCCCATGTATTCTATATGTCTTGACTTTCTCATAAAGTGCAGGATCATCTGTAAATATCATGCCTGCATCACCAAATGCAGGTAGATTTTTTGTAGGGAAGAAGCTCACCCCTCCTAACAAGCCGAACGAGCCCACCTTTTTACCTTTGTATTCAGCACCTAATGCTTGTGCAAGATCCTCTACCACGGGTATCTCATACTTTGTAGCAATATCCATGATTTCATCCATATCCGCACTCTGGCCATAAAGATGTACAGGCATGATCGCCTTTAACCGTGAACGTACAGATGGCGGCAGATGTTTAATCACAATAGCAAGGTGTGCGGGATCCATATTGTAGGTTTGGGGTTCGATATCCACAAAGATAGGTGTAGCACCCAACCGTATTATAACCTCAGGTGTTGCAAAAAACGTAAATGTAGTAGTTATGACGAAATCACCCTGTCCCACACCTATCGCACGTAGTGCCAGCAGTAATGCATCTGTGCCACTCGCTACTCCCAACGCATATGAGGTACCTACATAATGTGCTAATGTTTGTTCAAGCTGTGCTACAACATCACCCAGAATAAACCTACCGGTATTAAGTACTGAGCCGATTGCTGCATCTATATCGGGTTTCAAGTCTTCATACAATCGTCGAAGATTAATCAACGGTACATGCATCTCATATCTCTTCATTTTACGCGTTCAATATATTCGCCAGTACGTGTATCAACTTTGATGATATCGCCTTCCTCGATAAATAGTGGTACCGTAATGGTGAGTCCCGTCTCCAGTTTAGCAGGTTTACTACCGCCGGTCGCAGTATCACCACGTACACCAGGGGGTGTCTCAACTACTTTAAGTTCGACAAAATTTGGCAATTTCACACCTACAGGTTCGCCATCTGCATAAACTATATTCACGTTCATGTTCTCTGTAAGGTAATTACGTGCTTCACCCACAACTTCAACAGATAGCGGAAGCTGATCGTATGTTTCCATATCCATGAAATAGAACGTATCGCCTTCACGATATATGTACTGAAAGTTCTTTTCCTCCAGATGTACGATGTCTATCTTATCGCCCGCTTTGAAGGTACGTTCCAGCACCACACCAGTTTTAAGGTTTTTGAGCCGTGTTCGCACAAAAGCACCACCTCTACCCATTTTCACATGTTGAAAATCCACAACTGTATAGAGGGCATCCTCCAACTTTATTGTTACACCTTTTCTTAGGTCGGATGTTGTGGCCATATCACCCCCTTGTTATACTAAAAGTCGCCAAATACTGTTTAATAAGTGGTATGTTGGAGGTTTTGAACTCCTCAATATCGCCCTCGAAGATTATCTTACCTTCCGCCAACATCGCTATTTTATCCGCTACGGTAAATGTACACTGTAGATCATGTGTCACAATTATTGCTGTAAGTCCAAGTGTTTTCTGTAGTTCCTTTATTAACTCGTTTATCTTTTGTGCAGTGAGTGGATCCAATCCCGTCGTAGGTTCATCAAATAGTAGATATTTGGGTTCCATTGCCAACGCACGTGCAATAGCTACACGTTTTTTCATACCACCCGAGAGCTCCGATGGCATAAGTTCTTCGCTACCCGCCATCTCAACGAGTGTGAGTTTATCACGTGCTATACGACGTAGATTCTCCTCCGGCAAATGGTCGTGCACCCTCAATGCAAGTGTAACATTTTCCCATACAGGTGACGAGTCGAGTAACGCCGAGCCCTGAAACACCATAGCCATTTTCCTACGTATGTTCCAAAGCTGTTTGCTGGATGCTCTCGTTATATCTATACCATCTATAAATATATTACCGCTGTCAGGTTTAAGTAACCCTATGATGTGTTTCAATAACACACTTTTGCCCACCCCCGAACGCCCCAATATTACAGTGATCTTCTTCTCTGGAATTATGAGGTTTACACCCCTTAACACATGGTTATCACCAAAGGATTTATGTAAATCTTTAACCTCTATCATAAGTAATTAAACATCAGCACACCAACAACGTTGTCAAACAACAACACAAGTACTGAAGCAGCTACTACACTTTGAGTAGCACATTTACCTACACTTTCGGCACCTCCCATAGCTTTCATCCCATAGAAGGTACCAATAATACCTATTATTACACCGAATACTGCACTCTTGACAAGGCTACCCGCAAACTCTATCGGCAGAAAATTAAACCTTAATCCCTCTATGTAGTTGATCAATTTTATATGAAGTAAAGTAGCTGCACATACCCCACCACCTATCATAGCAGAGACCTCACCCACCATCGTCAATATCGGGGTAGCAATCAACGTCGCCATTATCCTTGGCAATATTATGTAATGATAAGGATCTATAGCAAGTGTCTCAAGAGCATCTATCTGCTCGGTGACCTTCATGCTACCTATCTCTGCTGCTAAAGCTGACGTCACCTTACCTGCGAGTAGCAACCCCGTTAATAATGGACCTAACATTATAAGGAACGCTTTTGCTACTGCCATACCTATGTACACTTCAGGGAAATACCCCCTCCCCTGAAAGGCGGCTTGATACGCGGTGGCAAATCCACCAAAGAAGAGCGTTATCAATATGATGGATAACGAACCTACACCAAGCTTCCAAACTTCACTGATAATAGATGGTATCACACTGAAAACCCTCGGTAAACGCTTGAGCACTTCCCATATAAATAGTGTAAGCTCCCCTACATAACTAAGTGCCTTCATATTGCCTCTCAAGTTCCACAAAACGGGTATAATCTTCTTGAAAATATAGTTGTGTTATACCCACAGGACCATTACGATTTTTACCAATAATTACTTGGAAAATATTTTGTTCAGTTTCGGTCTCCGGTTTGTGTAAAAATATCACAATATCTGCATCCTGCTCTATAGCACCAGATTCACGTAAATCCGATAATTTTGGTGGCCTCTTCTCCCTCGCAGCAGCCCTCGATAGCTGCGATACTGCAATAACCGGTAAGTCTAACTCTTTGGCTAAATCTTTCAACGATCTGGATATAAAGCTTATCTCCTGCTGACGATTCTCCATTCTACGGTGTGACGTAATAAGCTGTAGATAATCGACTATTATGAGCTTGACATCTTCTCGTGATTTAAGTCTCCGTGCCTTTGCACGTAATTCCAGTATAGATATTGCCGGTGTATCATCAATAAAGATAGGAGATTCGGAGAGATTACCCGACGCAGTGTATAATCGGGAGAGATCCTCTTGTGTTATATTACCGGTCCGTACTTTATGGATACCCACCTGTGCATGCATACACAGTAGACGTTGTACAACATGCTCTTTTGACATTTCTAAACTAAAAAACGCAACCGGCACAGGTGGATCCGAACGTACCGCGAGATGTTCTATAATATTAAGTGCAAATGCTGTTTTACCCATACCAGGGCGCGCTGCTAGGACAATAAATTCACTGTTATGAAAACCTGCAGTATATTTATCAAGATCATTGAACCCAGAAGGTATACCAGTGATGAACCTTCGTTCCCTATAAGCCTTTTCTATCATCTCGAACACATCCGTAAGCACCGCACGTACAGGTATAAACCCCCTCTTTATTCTCTTCTCTTTAATAGAGAATATGAGTCTCTCCGCCTCATCCAACGTCTCATCCACGTCCTCCGGCATAGCATACGCTGCCTCGATGATCTTTTTACCAGCTCGTATCATCTCACGCAAAACAGCCTTGTCTGCAACTATGCGCGCATAATGCTCGATATTTGCCAGAGAGGCGACGCTTTCTAACAAATTGGCTAAGAACTCTTTTCCGCCAATTTCTTCTAACATTCCTTTGTCTTTCAGTTTTTCGGCCAATGTCACAACATCAACAACTTCGTTTGATTCATACATTTCGACTATTGTTTCAAAGATTTGGCGATGCGATTTGAGGTAGAATGTGTTAGGTGTAAGCATAGTTATGACCTTCTCTATAGCATCTTTACTCATTATCATAGCACCCAGCAGGCTACGTTCTGCGTCTACTGAGTGTGGTTCGTATGCCTCAATTTGTTCTTTCTTCTCTTTCATCGTAAAGTCTCCTTAGTAATTTAAGATGTTCCCAGGCCTCTTTTTTCCAACCTCCGTGTCTAAGCAGTGCTGCTGGGTGAAATGTTGGTAACACTTTAATTCCCTTCCAGTCGCATATTTTACCTCGTAGTCTACTGAATTCATACCTACTTTTCTCCAATATTACCGATGTAGCAAATTTACCCAATGTCAATATTATGCTGGGCTTTATAATTTCGATCTGACGTATTAGATAATCTTTACATGCTCTTATCTCTTCCGGTAGAGGATCTCGGTTCCCTGGTGGCCTGCATTTCAATACATTCGCTATATAGACGTCCTCCCTACTAAATCCAATAGCTTCTAACATCTTATCCAGCAGTTTACCTGCTTCACCCACGAACGGTCTGCCTTGCAGATCTTCTTCCCTACCTGGTGCCTCACCTACCAACATGATGACACAATTTGGATTACCTTCCCCAAACACCACCTTGTTCCTGGTCTTGTGTAATCCACACTTTTTGCACTCCAAAACCTTCCTCTTAAGTTCATCCAAAACTTTAACCTTACCCTCTTTTATCGCCTTACCTGTTACCCTTATTACACTATTTTCAAGCCAATAGATACCCCTACCCAACAACTCTTCACTCTTAAAGTATTGCTTTAATTTATCAATTTTCATCAAAAATAAAAAAATTTTCTACCTTATCTACAATTATTTTGCTCAATTTTCTTTTCGATACCCTACCGATATCCCAAATTTTAAGCTCTCTATCCACAATTATTGCCTCAATATTATCGCTACCAAATGTCGTTGGTTTATTAACAACTATCATATCGAGTCCTTTTTTCCTCAGCTTCTCTACCCCATTCCATACCATAAATTCTGTCTCCAATGCGAATCCGACTAGGGTCTTACCTGGGTATCGTTTTCTTGTGATTTCCAGCACATCTGGTGTGGGTTCGAACTTAGGCTCAAATTTTACATCTTTTTTAAGCTTCTTGTTGTATCTCTTGACCGGCTTAAAATCTGTGGGTGCTGCACACATTATTAATGCCGCCCCCCTCTTTAAGTTTTCGACGACTGCATTGAGCATCTCTTCTGTTGACTCCACTCGCACAAATTCTACTCCTACCGGTTTTTCCAACCCTGTGGGTCCAGACACCAGTATAACATGTCCTCCCCTATCTCTAATCTCTTCCGCTATAGCGTATCCCATTTTACCCGAAGCTGGGTTTGAGATAAATCTCACCGCATCTATATACTCTCTAGTAGGTCCCGCTGTCACCACTATAGTTCTACCCACTAAACTTTTTTTTTATCCAGAATTTCTTCCACAAATTTCACTATCTTCTCGGGGTTACGCATCCTACCCTTACCGATCTTACCGGACGCCAGCTCACCCTCCTCCGGCTCTATTATCTTATATCCCATAACTTCCGACAACTTTCTGATATTTTCCTGCAACACTTTATTTTCCCATAACCTTTCTTCCATGGCAGGTGCCAACACCACCGGTGCCCTTGTTGTTGCAACTGTTGCCAACAACACATTATCTGCAATACCAGCCGCTACTTTGTTAATAAAATCGTAACTAGCGGGTGCCACTAACACCAAGTCAGCATCTGCCAACTCCACATGTACTGGTACAGTTTGTGATATAAAAAACTCGCTATAAACCTTATTCTGGCTCAACACCTCCGCTGCAAGTGGCGAAACAAACTGTTTAGCATCCGGTGTCAACACAACCTTCACCTCGTATCCTTCTTTCCTGAGCAACCTCACAATTTCCAACCCTTTATATGCAGCAATACTCGCAGTAATACCGAGTATCACCTCTCCTTTTCTTCCTCTTTCCATACCACCTTCTTCTCTATGAGCCTCCTTAAGCTTTCCAGGCTAAAGTTTCGCAACTCACCCCCCATTATCTCGCCACCTAACATCTTAAAATCACGAAATATCCTATGCGCCTCTTTAGCCGCTATCACTATCGCCTTATATTTGTTATCCACAACCTTCTCCAAATCCTCAACTGCTACAAATGGTCTCTTTTTTTCTGCCATTTTTATCCTGTTAAGTCTAACTTCCTCTATAAAAGGGTAGTTTCACTATCTCCGCATTTACTCGTTTCCCTCTTATATCCACCTCCACTTTGGTTCCCACCCCATACGTTATATTGACGTATCCCATACCAATCCCGCATCCCAGTGTAGGCGAATATCCCCCACTCGTAATGTATCCTATCTCCTCATCCCCGAAATATAAGAGCTGACCCTTCCTCGGTACGGCCTTAGCTTCTCTCACTATTATCCCTACTCTATGTCTTGTCATCTTCTCCTTCTTCAACCTCAAACTTTCCTTACCTATAAATTCACCTTTGTTGAGTTTCACAACCCATCCTAACTTTGCTTCCCAAGGTGTAGTGGTCTCATCAATATCATTCCCATACAGTGGTAACCCAGCTTCTAACCTCAACATATCCCGTGCAATCAACCCACATACTGCCATATTGTACTTTTTACCCCTTTCTATCAACCTATCCCATACCTTCACACTATCTTCCGATGATATGTAAATCTCCACCCCATCCTCTCCGGTATACCCTGTACGAGATACCATCACCCTCACATTGTCAATCTTACTTCTCGTCATTTCGAATCTACGAATCTGTGACACCTTCCCTTCCGTAAGCTCGTCCACCATTTCTATCGCTTTTGGCCCCTGTACCGCTATAAGTACCGTTCTATCACTTATATCCTCCACCTGTACCTTAAATTTTCTGCTATTCTCCCTCACCCATTCATAATCTTTACTTATGTTTGCAGCATTGACCACCAACATAAACTCATCCCCTTCCAACCTGTATACGATTAGATCGTCTACAATACCACCTTCCGTATTACACATCATCGAATACTGTGCTGAAAATGGTTTCAGTTTACCCACGTCATTTACTGTGATATAGTTAACGAACTCAAACGCCCCCTTCCCTCTTATACTGAACTCACCCATGTGGGAAACATCAAACATTCCCACTTTCTCCCTAACTGATCGTACCTCTTCTATCACCCCACGATAATACATAGGCATGTAGAAGCCCGCAAACTCACCCATCTTCGCACCCAGCTCCACGTGCCTCTCATGGAGAGGCAACTGCTTCAGCATTACTCTTCTGGTACGAATCTATCTTTGAGCTTCTCCATAACCTGCGGCAACGTTGTATACTCCATTTCGGCAAGCCCTAACCTATGTGGTTCAAACGGTCCATGTGCCCTCATATAGTTTGCGATAACGTTCGCCATACCGCGTGCCTCATCGAAACTCGGGTCATCAAACATATCACGTGGCCCCACAAGCATCCCATCCTGCGTTATCTGTAAACCTGCTGCTATAACTCGTGGCGGGCCATCAAACCTTGATGGATTGGCTTGCTCAAATCCCACAGGCATAAGCGGTCCATGATGAGACCCTCTCATCCATCCTGCCACCAGGTGTGGATTCGTAAACGGCTCCAACACCTCACCCACTGCTGGGAAGCCACTCTGTGTCCTCACTATAAGTACCGGATCATCTTTCCCCACATATCTACCAGCCATCATCGATAGCTTCTGAGTCGATGACACAGCTGCTATCTCGCCATCCTTTCTGAAGACTCGCTTAATTATGTAATGCTCCATTGCCCCTATTAAAACAAGCATATCATATATCTCTTCAGGTGTATCAAACACTATTTTCTTGTGCTCATACACATCCAAGACTTCAAACTTAAACCCATTATGAAGTTTAGGATCTATCACCAATCCTGCCGTGTTGAACGGATCTGCAAAAATCTTATATAGGATGAAATTCCATGCCCCCGGTGATGTTTTATCCGCCATGAAAACAATCACAGGTTCGCTGGGTCTCACCTCAATTTCCATCTCCGCCACACCCGGTCCCATACCTTTCACATTGCCTGAGAATGCTTCACTAAGTATATCCTGGCCTGCTCCGTATAAGCCCATCTTCTTCGCAATCTCCGTACATGCGGTAAATATATCCCACGCTGTTTTGTGGATATCCGGGTTATCTTCACCCTTCGTATGTGTCATTATGAGTTCCAGATCATCTCCACAATGCAATACCCTATAATCTTTGATGATTCCTCTCTCTTTTGCCTTACCTAATTCCTCCTTCGCCTCATCCATGAGTGCTGGATGCATAGAAGAGTGGCCAACATATCCACCGATATCCGCTTTTATCACTGATAATGTAACCTTACCCATTTTTTCCTCCTTTATTTAATCTCTGACACCATACTTATGGCGTCAAACGGGCACTCCACTGCACATATGCCACATCCCTTGCAATACTCATAATCTATCACAAAACGCTCATTTTCTATCACAATAGCAGGTTCGGGACAGTACTTCCAACATATTCCACAGTTTTTACATTTTCCATAGTCGATCACGGGTCGCATCTGACGCCATGTCCCAGTTTTGTTAACTCGCATACTACTTAATGATACAGCCAACGGTGGCATATCTTCAACACCTGCCCATTCTATCTTCTTAGCTTCCTTTTTCATCTTAACCTCTTCTTCATAATTTCATAAGCCTCTTCAGCTGCTTTCACATTTTCCTCTTTTTTGACGGGTGCAAGCTTATAGACTGCCTTAAGTATTGCCTCTTTCGACACTATACCCGACCACGCAGCGAATGCACCCACCATTGGTGTATTCACAATAGGTGCAGTTTTTGACCCCAACCCATACTTAACGGCTATACTTGTAGCGTCAATAGTTGCTATACTGTAGTTCACGTTTAGATTAAGTTCATCCGGTTCCCGTGGTGTATTGATAAGCACCTTACCACCATCTTTTAACCCTTCAAACACATTAACGCCACCTCCAATAAGTGTAGGATCAAGTACCACCACCATATCTGGGTGATATATTTTGCATCTTAAAAATATCTTACAGTCGTTCACCCTCAAAAACGTAGCCACCGGTCTACCTCTTCTTTCAACCCCATACTCCGGAAACGCCTGTGCAAACTTACCTTCGCTCACCAATGCATCCGCAAGTATCTTAGACGCTACCACTGTACCCTGACCACCCCTACCGTGCATCCTTATTTCTATCATTTCGCCCTCTCCGCTAGTTCTATCGCCTTCATTGCACCCTCTTTCATAGATCGTACCGTGATAAGGTTTGCACTTTCGAGTATTTTCAATGCCTCATCCTCATTCGTCCCGGTCAACCTAACCACAATAGGCACATCCACACGCATCTTACCTAGTGTTTCCACTATCCCTTTTGCTACGTCATCGCATCGTGTTATTCCGCCAAAGATGTTAAACCATATCGCCTTAACATTTCTATCCTCGAGTAACAATTCCATAGCCTTCATCACCTTCTCAGGGCTCGAACTTCCACCAATATCCAAGAAATTAGCAGGTTTCCCCCCATATCGCTTTATTATATCCATAGTAGCCATAGCGAGCCCAGCCCCATTCACCACACACCCTATGTTGCCGTTCAATTTTATATAGCTCAGTCCATACTTTTTGGCTTCCCATTCCTTGACCTCATCTTCCTCTGGCTCACGCATAAGTTCCTGCCTCCTATACAGCCCATTGTCGTCAATTATAACTTTAGCATCACACGCATATATTTTACCCGTTGTATCAACTGCTAATGGGTTGATTTCCACAAGCGTAGCATCGTTCTCCTTGAATGCCCTGAATAAGTTCAAATATATCCTTGTGGCTTGCTTTCTAAGTTCAGCTTCCTCAAATACCTTAAACGCCAGCTGCCTTGCCTGATATGGCATGAATTCGAACAGCCCCATATCGATTGTCGTCCTATATATCTTGTCAGGTTTTTCTCTCGCTATCTCTTCGATATCTACACCACCTTCATCACTCGCCATAACTGTTATACTTTGACGTGCACGGTCCAACACCACCCCTATATAAGTCTCCTTTGCTATGTCGATTGCTCTTGCCACCAGTATCTTTTTGACTGTTATACCCTTGATCGACATCCCCAGTATAGCGTCAGCTTTCTCCCTAACTTCATCTATCGAATACGCAAGCTTCACCCCACCCGCCTTACCTCTACCACCTACTAACACCTGTGCTTTGATCACTACGGGTAACCCCACCTCTTTCGCTATCTCTACTGCTTCCTCTTTGGAAGTCACCACTTTACCTTCACCGAACGGTATCCCATATTTTTTTAGTAACTCTCTACTCAAATATTCCGGTAGTTTCATTTCTCATTAAAATACGTTTAACTTACGCCTGTCAACGGAACTACTTTCATCTCAATCACACGTTCGGCCTCACCAACTATCTTCAGAAATATATCGATTCGTCCACCTGGCAAATATTCAGCCACCCTATCCGCCCATTCTATAACCACCACACCCGGTACTCTTAGGTAATCCCACAACAGTGGGAAATCTACTTCTCCTCTATATAGATCTACGTGGAACACTTTAAACCTACATTCGTATTCTACCACCCATATGAATGATGGGCTCTTAACCTCTACATCTGGACAGCCCGCACCTTTAATTATACCCCTTGCAAGCACAGTTTTACCTGATCCCAATTCCCCATACAGTGCTATGAGTTCGTCCCCTCTAAGTTTAAGTCCTACCTTCCTACCAAACTCCTCTGTCTCCTCTGGACTATGGGTTACGATCTTCATCAATCATATTCGTGTGCGTCGATCTCACCCCGCAACACCCTCAGTACACCAGAAGCGAGTGCTTCCATTTCACGTTCACCAGGGTATACTTTAACTGGTGCGAGAAAGCCCACCCTTTCCCTGATTAAGTCAACAAAATCCTGTTCATTTGCTAACCCTCCCGTAAGTATTATAGCGTCTATTTTACCTTTCAAAACGGCTGCACCCGCCGCTATCTCCTTAGCTATCTGATACGCCATAGCTTCGTAGATAAGTTTCGCTTCATTATCACCAGCTTCTATTCTGCGTTTCACTTCTCTCAAATCATTTGTACCAAGGTATGCAACCATCCCCCCCTGCCCTACTATTCTCTTCCAAAGCTGTTCCCTGGTGTACTTGCCGGATAGAACAAGTTCGATCAACTGCCACACGGGTAGTGTACCCGTCCTTTCAGGCGTAAATGGTCCCTCACCGTTCAGTGCATTATTAACATCCACAACCCTACCATCTTTGTGTATACCTACTGATATTCCACCTCCCATATGTGCCACTATGAATGCACACTCTTCGTAATGTTTACCCAGCTCCTCTGCCGCAATACGTGCAACGTATTTCTGGTTTAGTGCATGAAATATACTTTTACGCTCGATCTCGGGCAATCCTGACACCTTTGCGATAGGTTCCATTTCATCTACCACTACCGGATCTACAATATAGACGGGTATGTCATATGGTTGTCCTATCTCAACCCCTAAGATCGCACCCAGGTTAGATGCATGTGCACCATACTTCATGCTGCTGAGGTCATCCAACATCCGTCTGTTCACCCTGTATACGCCACTTGCGAGTGGCTTCAACAACCCACCCCTTGCTGCTATTGCCGAAAGTTCTGCCTCACGTAATCCATGCCGATGCATGCTCTCAATTATGATCTCCTTACGCATAGGTAATTGTTCGATAAGGTTCGAATATTTACGTAACTCTTCGATGGGGTGATGTAACTTCTCTTCCCATACTTTACGTTCATCCTCAAAATACGCTATTTTCGTGGATACAGAACCCGGATTTATCACCAATATCCCAAATCCCATATCATCTCCTTAAAACTTATACCCTATCTTACGTAGAAATTGCTTACGCTTAGCTATTTCCGTATCATCTTCCACACCTATTGGAGTAAATCCATCCACCACACCTAGCACTCCCCTACCTTGTCCTGTCCTCACCACAATAACTTCGAGCGGGTTGGCGGTTGCTGCAAAAATATGGCATATCTCCGGTACGCGCTTCAGGTGTGGCATTATATTTATTGGGTACGCATCTCTTATGATAAGCACAAAGGTATGACCTGCCCCTATCTTCCTGGCATTTTCCTTAGCAGCCTCTATCAATTCATCATCATTACCCGCATATCTTATAAGGCGTGCACCCGATGCTTCGTTAAATGCAAGCCCCCATTTTACACCAGGTACCGCGCCTACGACTGCCTCACCGATGTCCTCCACACTTTTGATAAAATGTGTTTGCCCCACGATTATATTGGCATCTTTTGGTATGTTCAACTTCACAACTTCGAGTTCCATCTTTTCCTCCTTCATCTATTTAATTTCTTATAGATATCGATACCGTCAACATTTACCAAACTCAACCTCACCTTATATTAATCACCATGGCCATGGTGAAGATAAGGTTAGCATACCCTCATGATGCGGAACACATTACGCAGATACATCTGTCGGATGCACCTTCACAGGTTGTTGCAGCCACCGACCCATACACTCGTTGGTATCACGGGGGCCCTTGGATGCATCCACTTACTGCACGTAAGTATATCAAACGTGTCACCCATCGTGGTGGTAGAATCTTTCTTGCCGTTGATAAATACCCCATAGGGGAAGCGGACGTATGGGAGAGCCATGAATGGCACACCCGTATATTACATATCTCATTGTTATGGGTACACTTAAAATATCGAAAGAGAGGAATTGGTAGCAGTTTGATGAATCACATAGTACAGTATGCAAGTCGAATAGGTGTAACTTACATAACTACCTGGCCAGAAGAGGCTGCACTAAGCTTTTACGACAAATGGGGGTTCAGATTACATTTACCTCAAACCTATGTAAAACTGCATGCCAAGAACTGGCACCTAAATTACGAGAGGATACCCTTCACCCCACGTAAATTACCCACCACGTTCACCCTGTTGCTAGGTAAAACCCAATGTTCACGTGAGCATTGGGAAATAGTACCCTGGGAGGCAAAGTTGCTCAATCGCTACAAAGCAACGCGTTTCTTCGCATTACGTGGAATCGTACATGGCCTTCCGTATTATCTCTACCTCATGAAATGGCCATGGGACGACTACTATAGGGCTTATCTTTGGGTGAAAGAGAAAGATCCAATCTTTATACCTTTCATCCAACAACTCGCGCATGATAATGGATGGCACTACATCACAACGGTGGTACCGAATGAGTTACTACCCCGCAATAACTATATAAAAATAAAACCCATTAACCTGTGGTATAGGGGATAATCTTTAACCTACATATCATTGACACCCTACATTCTTTAGTAACTTATAAAGATAGAAAGATAGGAGGTGACATGAACTATAGACCCATACATGCACCTCGTGGTACTCAATTAAGTTGCAAATCGTGGCCACTCGAAGCCCCCCTACGTATGTTGATGAATAACGTTGATCCCGACGTAGCAGAGATACCTGAGGAGCTCATCGTTTATGGAGGTGCCGGCAAAGCCGCCCGTAACTGGGAGTGTTTCTGGGCAATCGTTGAGAGTCTCAAGAATATGGACGAAGACGAAACCTTACTCGTACAATCCGGTAAACCGGTCGCCATATTCCGTACATCCACATGGGCACCAAGGGTGTTGATCGCTAACTCATTACTTGTACCTAACTGGGCAAATTGGGATCACTTTCGTAAACTTGAAGCTATGGGATTAATAATGTACGGTCAGATGACTGCCGGTAGCTGGATCTACATCGGTACCCAGGGCATAATACAAGGTACTTACGAGACGTTTGCTGCCGCTGCCAGCAAACACTTTGACGGTACACTTCGTGGCAAATTTGTACTCACCGCAGGTATGGGCGGTATGAGTGGTGCACAACCTCTTGCTATCACCATGAACGGCGGTGTTGCCCTCGTTGTAGAAGTAAACCCCGCACGTATCGAACGTCGTCTAAAACAGGGTTTTGTCGATACCATGGTATGGGATCTTGATGAAGCCTTAAAGCTTGTTGATAAATATGTAAAAGAGAAAAAACCTTATTCAATAGGGCTTGTAGGTAACGCATCCGACACACATCCAGAGCTTGTACGTCGTGGCATAATACCGGATTTGTTGACGGATCAAACCTCTGCCCATGATACACTTAATGGCTACGTACCTGGTGGTATGACGTACGAGGAGGCGATCGACCTCCGTCACCGTGACCCCGATACCTATGTGAAACTCGCGTATGAATCAATCGCACGCCAAATGGAAGCTATGCTCGAGATGCAACGTCAAGGTGCAGTAGCTTTCGACTACGGTAATAACATACGTGGACAAGCAGTTAAGGCAGGCATCAAAGACGCATTCAACATACCCGGCTTTGTACTCGAGTATATACGGCCACTATTTTGTGAAGGACGTGGCCCATTTAGGTGGGTAGCCTTATCCGGTGATCCCGAAGATATTTACCGTACAGATCGTGCTGTACTGGAGCTATTCCCCGAGAATGACATACTTACGCGGTGGATCAAACTTGCCGAAGAGAAAGTCCCCTTCCAGGGGTTACCTGCACGTGTCTGCTGGTTAGGTTATGGTGAACGTGCTGAGTTTGGCTTACGTATCAATCACATGGTACGTAAAGGTCAGCTCAAAGCCCCCATAGTGATAGGGCGTGACCATTTGGATACTGGGTCGGTTGCTTCCCCTTATCGTGAAACTGAGCAGATGAAGGACGGTTCTGATGCGATAGCGGATTGGCCTATCCTTAACGCATTGCTGAATACTGCATCGGGTGCCACCTGGGTTTCAGTACACCATGGTGGCGGTGTAGGTATAGGTTACTCCATACATGCAGGTCAGGTTATAGTAGCTGATGGCACAAAAGTGTCAGACCTCAAACTCGAACGTGTGCTCACCAACGACCCAGGTATCGGTATCGCACGTCATGCAGATGCGGGCTATTCCAAAGCCATAGAGGTGGCACAATCCAAACAGATAAGAATACCGATGATAGAGTTTCGCTCCCAGCTACAAGAAATACTAGGTAAGGAGCAACCCACCAAAGTAAATTAACGAGTAAAAGGAGTTTGCATGGAGTATGTTGAAGCATTAAGGGATAAAATTTTAAATCACTGTTCGAAAATCGGCATAATAGGGTTAGGTTATGTGGGGTTACCGCTTGCACGCGAATTCCTGAAGAAAGGGTTCAAGGTGCTCGGGTTCGATATTGACGAGGCTAAAGTTAACGCTATAAATGCAGGTCAAAGTTACATCAAACACATAGATTCTGACTTCATAAGCCACTACAGGGAGAAGGGATACCTGGAGGCAACAACCGACTTCACACGGTTAAAAGAGGCCGATCATATCTTAATCTGTGTACCAACCCCACTTGGTAAGCACAACGAACCTGACCTATCTTATGTATTGAACACCACCCGTACCATCAGCCATAACTTACGCCCGGGTCATCACATAGTACTGGAGAGTACGACCTATCCTGGTACAACAGAAGAGGAGATGCTACCCATACTTGAGGAATCAGGCCTAAAAGTAGGTAAGACGTTCTTTTTAGGGTATTCTCCCGAACGCGAGGATCCTGGCAATAAAGAGTACACCACATCCAATATACCCAAAGTTGTGAGCGGTGTCACTCCATCTTGTTTGGAAATTACAAAGTTACTCTACGATCAAATTGTTAAGGAGACTGTCCCTGTATCATCACCCCGTATAGCGGAGTCGACAAAACTGCTCGAAAACATCTACCGTGCAGTCAACATAGCACTTGTAAACGAGTTAAAGATCATATTTGATCGCATGGGTATCGACATATGGGAAGTTATCAAAGCAGCTTCTACGAAACCGTTTGGTTTCCACCCTTTCTATCCAGGGCCTGGGCTTGGTGGCCACTGTATACCAATTGACCCATTTTATCTTACATGGAAAGCGCGTGAATACGGGCTCAACACCCACTTTATCGAGCTTGCAGGTGAAATTAATACCTCAATGCCATATTTTGTAGTGGATAAAGTCATCCACGCACTCAACCAGCATGGTAAATCATTAAAAGGTGCCAATATACTCATACTTGGGGTAGCTTACAAACCGGACGTGGATGATATGCGTGAGAGTCCTGCACTTAAAATTATCGAAATACTGTGCGAACATGGTGCTATTGTGGATTATAACGACCCACATATACCTGAATTACCACCCACCCGCAAGTATCGTTACAAAATGCGTTCTGTACCGCTTACTCCTGAGACGCTCAAAAAGTATGATGCTATCATCATAACAACAAATCATACCGCTTATGATTATGGGATGATCGCACAGCATGCCAAATTGATAGTGGATACACGTAACGCGATGGACGGTATATCTGACCTACGTGCTAAACTTGTAAAGGCCTAACCTTCACGTTTGATATAAGCGTAAGCGTTGTGATTGTGAATACTTTCCAGGCTTTCAACCTCTATTTCATATCCAAGTACACGCCCGTCATTGTTTAACTTAACTGCTACGTTACGGGCTACATCCTCAACAAATGAAGGATGTTCGTACGCCAATTCAGTGACGTACTTCTCGTCTTCACGCTTGAGTAACGCATATACAGGGGCGGATGCACAATCCTCCACCATTTTGATAAGATCTTCTATCCATAGCAACCCACGAAAGTGCACCTTCACCCTTATGTAAGTGCGTTGGTTATGTGCACCTTTTTCTGAAATCTCCTTAGAGCATGGACATACTGTATTTACTGGTACTTCCACCCACAGGTAAAGTTTGATCCTATCTTTGAATTTACCGATAATTCCACAGTTATAACCCATCAGACTCTTAAGGTTAGATGCAGGTGCTTGCTTTTCAATAAAATATGGAAAAAACAACTCTATATGCGCAGATTCGGCATCAAACAGCTCTTTCATACGATGTAAAATCTTCCCAATATTTTGTATCGCTATTTCACCCCTGTACTCGTTGAGTATTTCAACAAACCTACTCATATGGGTGCCACGAAAATTATGTGGCAAATTCACGTACATGTTTACTCTTGCAATAGTGTGTTGAAATTCATGTGCTTTGTCACGCAAAAGTATAGGATACGAGAGGTTACGTACACCTACTTTATCAATGGGTATGCATCGATCGTCATTCTCCCGTTGCACATCCTTCATAGTAGCGTACCCCCTGACGTTCGTCCTCCCAAACTTCTACATACGTCAAATTTAAATTATCCGGTATTTTACGATTCAAGTTTGTGAAAATGTATTTTGCGATATTCTCAACGGTTGGTGGGTTCATTTTAAAATAGGATAAATCGTTCAAATACTTATGATCCAATTCTTTAAGTATTTCAGTCAACCACCCTCTTAACACGCGTAGATCGACGACCATCCCATTAGCGTCTAAATTATCGCCCTCGACGGTCACCCACACACGAAAATTATGCCCATGTAGCTCCTCACCACAAATGCTAAGCTTATGTGCAGCAGCAAACTTATCCCCCACTATGAGTCTAAACATATCAAATCCTCAAACATATTGTGATTGTGCTTACATATCCCAAATTATAGCGCCATCCACTCAACATATAAGAAAAGGTGATAGGTATATCCTTAGCGGTTAAGTTATAATCGAACCCCACATTCCAGACCCTTGTCCTATGTGCGATAGGTATCCCCACATTGATTTTCAAATCTGGCGTCACCTCCATCTTCCCACTGATGATATAGAACAATCGTGTATCGCTATCTTTACGTAATTCAAGATTACCTGTAAAGTTTCTTCCTTTATAACCTAGATCTATTGCCAACACGATAGGTAATCGCACCCTGTAGTATCTTTCCGGAGTGTAATATCCAATGGGACCCAAATTATCAACCACAAATCCAATCTCCCATCTATCCACGGGTCTATGTGTTATACCTATTCCTATCGCCCAATGCGTTATACTCGACACGTATATCTTCTCATAGATCAATTTAGGTACAATACCAACCATTGTGTTATCCCATACATGTGTATAACCAAATGTAAGCACAACTTGATATACACCATAGTAAGCTTGTAGCCATCTTCCAGTTTCATCCCGTAACTCCATATCCGCAATACCTGTACCCAATCCACTTACTTTGTAAAGGCTACGGTTGTTCTTACGTACCCATTTAAATGCAAAGCAATCGTCTCCCATAAAGTATCGTGTGTACGAGGAATATAACCCTTCATCGATATCTTCAGCTGGGTTAGAGTATTTGCACCACTCATAAGCTGTGGTTGGTAATTTAATAAACGCCAACCCCACATCAGGTTCAACCCTTTGTGTCCAATTATAGATTTTATGTATTGTATCTTCTAACCAATCCCTGAAGCGATCCCATCCACTACCAGATACCAGTATCAACAGTAATAGGGTATAACTCATATAAGGTTGAGTAATTTTTCGACAATTATATCGCTTGTTACACCCTCAGCTTCAGCTGCAAAGTTAAGTATAAGCCTATGCCTCAATACGGGTAGCGCCACACTTTTTACGTCATCCCATGACGGTACAGGTCGCCCTTCGAGTAACGCACGTGCTTTTGCCCCTAATATCAAGTATTGTGATGCACGTGGGCTTGCACCCCAGCTTACCCATTCTTTTATAAATTTGGGTACGCTACTGTTTTCTGATGGTCTGGTGAGATTGACAAAACGTACTACCTCTTCGATAAGCTTAGGTGCTACCGGCATGCGACGTACAATATCCATTAGTTTCAATATTTCCTCACGTGTGAGGACGGACGAAACTTCAGGTTCATACCCTATGGTTGTGGTCTCTACAATTTTGACCTCTTCCTTTTCAGTTGGATAGTATATATTCACTTGGAACATAAATCTATCTTTCTGTGCCTCTGGCAATGGATACGTACCTTCATGTTCGATAGGGTTTTGTGTAGCTAATACAAAAAACGGGCGCGGCAAATCGTAGTCTTTACCAGCTACTGTAACTTTATACTCTTGCATCGCCTCAAGTAGTGCTGATTGTGTCTTGGGTGGTGTACGATTTATTTCATCCGCCAGTATAATGTTTGCAAAAATGGGCCCTTTCACAAACCTAAAATAGCGTTCACCCGATGCGGTTTCCTCCAATATCTCCGTACCAGTGATATCCGACGGCATAAGATCGGGTGTAAACTGTATTCTTGAGAATGACAGCGATAGCACACGTGCTAACGTCTTAACTATGAGAGTCTTAGCGAGCCCCGGCACCCCTACAATGAGTACGTGGCCACCTGACAACAGTGCTATCAGTATTTCTTCGATAACGCGATCTTGTCCTACTATGATTTTATGTATTTCGTTTAGTATTTTTTCTTTCGTATCGCCGATACGTTCCAATATCTCGGTATCGTTCATCAACTTACGACTTCTTCCACCAGTGCACGAAACGCATCCGGTTGATGTTCAGCCAATTCTGCCAACACTTTACGATTAAGCCCTACCCCCTTCTCTTTCAGTTTGTGTATAAACTGACTATAAGTTATACCATATTGACGACATGCAGCGTTGATCTTCACTATTTGTAAGCGTCGCATATCGCGTTTCTTCTGTCGTCTATGAATATAGCTGTACATAAGTGCTTTCATGGCCGCATTTTTTGCCACCCTATACAAGCGACCACGTCCGCCAACGTACCCCTTCACAAGTTTCATCCATTTCTTCTTACGCGTTTTGGGTTTAAACTTAGCTCTCGGCATCTTACCTCCTATCCATATGGCAAAAGGCGTCGTATCCGTTGCTTTTCTGCTGGACTGACCACATCTTTCTTACGTAGTGCACGTCGCCTTTTAGCTGTCTTCTTACGCATAAGGTGGCTACCACCTGCACGAAATCGCAAGATTTTACCGCTTCTCGTGATTCTAAACCTTTTCGCCACCGCTTTCTTAGTTTTAAGTTTGGGCATCTTCACCTCACTTTTTCTTAGATTTAGGTACAATCACCGCCACCATATTACGATAACTCTCCATGGCTGGCGGATGCTCCACCTTCGCAATATCAGATAATGCATCTATGAACTGTTCCAGTACCTTCCTACCATCATCCATATGTATGGCCTGTCTGCCACGAAACCTAACCACTATTCGTACCTTGTTACCTTCTTCTAAGAATTCGCGTGCCTTACGTAGCTTTACTTCAAAATCATGATCCTCGATCTGTGGTGAAAACTTCAATTCCTTCACTTTTATTGTGGTCGATTTCTTCTCTTTTTTCTCCTTCTGATATTTATATTTTCCATAGTCCATAATTCGGCAGACTGGGGGAAACTGGTTTGGTGCTACCTCAACCAAATCGAGCCCCGCTTCTTCCGCACGTCGCAAAGCCTCTTGTATACTCACGATACCCACCAGTTTACCATTTTCATCTACCAGTTTCACCTTACTTACTCTTATCTCTTCGTTTATTCGGGGACCTTCTTTCCTAGGCCTCGGTAGCGGTCCGCGGTAATATCCCATTAGGTCAGAGGGTTCTCCTCACTTCTCAGGAGCTCCATAAATGCATCCCATTCCATAGAACCGACGTCCCCTTCGCCACGTTTGCGAACCGCAACCTGCCCACTTTCCATCTCCTTCTTCCCTACAATCACCATATATGGTACCTTTTTCTCAGCTACCATACGCACCTTATAAGATATTTTCTCGTTACTTGTGTCAAGCTCAACTCTATAATTTAATCTCGTCAATTTCTTATAAATTTCCTGTGCATATGGAGTTGCAGCCTCAGTAATGGTGGCCACCACTATCTGTACAGGTGCTAACCAAAACGGCATCGCCCCTTTGTGATGTTCGACCAACGTACCCATAAATCGCTCCATTGCCCCCAATATTGCACGATGTATCATGATTACATGATGCGGCGTATTATCAGCTCCTATGTAAGTTACGTCAAACCTCTCAGGTAGATTAAAATCAAACTGTATCGTAGGGCCTTGCCATTTTCTACCCATTGCGTCACGCAAATGTATGTCAATTTTGGGTCCATAAAATGCAGCTTCTCCTATCATACGTTCGTAAGGTATATTAAGTTTCTTTAAGACGTTTTCAAGTGCCGCCTCTGCATGCTGCCAATCTTCATCCCTTCCTGCAAATGACTTCTTATCCGCTGGGTCCCTTACCGATAATGTAACGTCATACTCCTTGAACCCAAATTTTTCTATCATATAGCGTGCAAGTTCTATTATTTCACAAATTTCTCTCTCTACCTGATCTGGTCGGCAGAAGATATGTGCATCATCTTGGGTAAACCCTCGCACCCTTAACAACCCATGTAATACACCACTACGTTCATATCGGTAAACCGTACCCAACTCCGCGTACTTAATCGGTAAATCGCGATAACTGCGTACTTTCGATTTGTATATGAGAATATGGAAAGGACAGTTCATTGGCTTTAAAACATAGTCTTCCTGTCCCATCTTAAATGTGATCATATTCTCACGATAATATTCAAAATGTCCAGATATCTGCCACAGCTCCGCCTTTGCAATGTGTGGTGTATAGACAAGTTGATATCCACGTTTGATATGCTCTTTTATCCAAAATTCTTCGATTATCCTACGTATTGTTGCACCTTTAGGGTGCCACAACACTAACCCAGGACCTGGCTCACCAATACTATAATACTCCAGCTGTGTACCTAATTTCCGGTGATCACAAGCTTCTGCCTCTTTCAACAACTGTAGGAAATGGGCCAACCTTTCCTGGGTGGTAAACGATATTCCATAAATCCTTTGTAGACGTTCACGTGTCTCGTCACCCCGCCAGTAACTACCTGACGTGGATAATAGTTTGAAATACTTTATCCTACCCGTAGATGGCACATGTGGTCCCCTACAAAGGTCAATAAAATCTCCCTGCTTGTAGCAACTTACTACATCATCCGTTATCTCATCAATAAGCTCTACTTTAAACTTCTCACCCATCTCCTCAAACATCCTCCGTGCTTCATCTCGCGGTAATTCGAGCCTTTCAAACGTAAGATCTTTCGCTATAATTTCGCACATCTTAGCCTCGATTTTCTCCAAATCCTCTGGCGTAAATGGCCTATCAACTTCGAAGTCATAATAAAACCCATGCTCAATGGCTGGCCCTATTGCGAGCTTTGCGTTAGGGAATAACTCCTTAACCGCCTGTGCCATAATATGTGCGGTGGAGTGCCAATAGATTTGTTTACCATCATCGTCATCAAATGTTATGGGTTCAATTACATCACCCTCTTGCGGTTTGTACGACAAATCTACCAGTTTACCGTTAACTCTTGCTGCAATAATTTCTGGTTCCGACAATACTGAAATTAAACGTTCACCCTCTTTTATTTCTTTCACTTCACCTTTGATTTTTACTTTCATGGATAAAAATAAATGGGCGGTACTGGACTCGAACCAGTGACCTCCACGATGTCAACGTGGCGCTCTTACCAGCTGAGCTAACCGCCCATAAAGCGGGCAACGGGATTCGAACCCGCGACCACCGGCTTGGGAAGCCGGCACTCTACCGCTGAGTTATGCCCGCTTCTTTAATAAAATATTAGTATCCTTGAACCCGTCAAGCACTTATTTTATACACTCTCAACATTCAAATTGAAGTTGACAACGTTTCCTTCACCCTAATTTTAAGGTATACTATGTTATAATAAAGGAGGAATTATGGGTGACAAAAACGAGAAGGCGAAGGGATTAGCGATTTTCTCTTTTGTGGGGTGCTTATTTATTGGGCTCGGTGTGGGATTACTATTCAAACAACCAGGTGCAGGTATACTCATAGGTATAGGCGTAGGGTTCATCTCAATGGGCGTAATAAAATTTAAGTTTGGCGTATGGTGATTTCTTAATAATGATGGATAAACAAGCCCTTCCTAAGCTTATCAAATCTGCCGTACTACCGGGATGGCGTCGTGGGCTACGTGGATGGACGGTCACGGGGTTACCCAACCATAGCGAGAAAGTTCTACGTGGTGTTGATGGCTCAATAATGGCCACCAGTTGGAGTTTTTATTTAAACTTCTGGTTATGGATAGACGACGAGCTAGTCTCACCAGAAACCCTATCTCTAAACAAAATTGAACACCATCTTGATAGTGGTCATCTACCTATATCGATATTTGAGCTCCACCATAAGGATATATTGATGCGTAACACCTTAACCGTAATCGATGGTGGTACTAACGGTATAGGTCTTATAAATGTAGATGTTGAAAACCTCTCCCCCACCAGACATAAAGTAGTATTGGGCCTAGTAGTACGTCCGTTTAGGGTTGACGAGCAGATGGGCGCTATTTCTCATCTCTTTTATGATGATCGTATGTTATCGGTCAATGATAAGTTTCATATATTCGCAGAAGGTACCCCGCAGTTTGTTGTAACTTCGTTGTTCGAAGGTAATGAACTATCACCAAAAGGTGATAATAAGGTGCCCCAATTACTAAGTGGCGCCTTGATGTACAACCTAAGGATGGCACCGGGTGCCGGCAAACACATCAAATTTCGCTTCAACATCGACCCCATGGACCGTCGCTCTGCCGTCCCCATGTTGCATAGGTTGCCCATTTATTTACCCAGAGACAAGGTACGTACGTACTGGAGGACACTGCTTTACAGGACACGTTGGCATATACCGGCACCGTTACCTGATGCAATCTATGCATCGCTCGCTTACATTCTTATCAACATGGCTGACGACCAGTTACGCCCTGGACCTACGTTTTACGATTATTTCTGGTATCGTGATGCCGCATATATTGTAGCTGCCCTGTTACGCTATGGGTATGCAGATTTTGTGAAACGCACCTTGCCTGCTTTTATGGAAGGTCAATTACCTACTGGAGAGTTTCCACCTATACTGGACGACAGGTTGCGACCTGTAAAACCCATCAAACGCCTGAAGGAATGGGATTCGCAAGGTCAAGCCATCTTCGCCATCGCTGAGTACTACAGATTTACAGGTGACAAGAAAATACTCGAAACTTACTATCCACATATCCAACGTGGCGCCGAATATATTTTAAAACAGCGTGCCCGCCGGCTTAAGGAACGTCTGCGTAACACCCCCTACTATGGGTTGTTGCCACCGTCGTGGTCGGCGGAAGACCTCGGCTCTAATAAATGGCACCATTACTGGGACGATTTCTGGTGTGTTATAGGGTTACGTGATGCTGCATTCATAAGCAGGATATTGGGCAAACAGGATGGCCACCGATACGAAACCGCTGCATCGGAGCTACTTAACTCCGTCTTTAACTCCGTACAGATGCTTATAAGACGTAAAAAAATCAAATGGATACCGAATGGTCCAGAAGATTTGAACTCTTCATCAATGGCACGTGGTACATCACCATTATTGTGGCCTGGTATGTTGGTGGATACCTCCAACACCTTAGTACGCGAATCGTTCGATTACTACTTCAAGAAGTGGATACAACCCTATGGTGGCGCATACTATCACCAGAAACAATTTTGGCCATATGGGTTAGAATTGGCCATCTGCTATCTTATACTTAGGCAACCCCAGCGTGCACATATGATATTAGATTGGTACCTACATCATCAAACCGTACCCGGTACGTATGCGTGGGCTGAGGTTATTGATGATACCGGTCGTAGGGTAGCCGGTGATGCACCACACGCATGGGTGGCTGCTGATCTGCTCAATCTTTTACGAATGATGTTTGTGATGGAGCATAATGACAAAATTGTAATATTTGCAGGTGTAAAGGATGAATGGTTAGATCAACCCATGGTGATCGAGAATCTACCCACGTATTTTGGACAAATTGATGCTATAATCTATGAGCCTGCCACTCGCTCAATAAAAATACGGTCATCCATCCCATACGAAAGATTTGAACTGGCTAGATCCGACCTTAAGTTTATACAATAGGTTATAATATTGTGGATAAAAAAGCACTAATTTCAACATTACGTGAGCTCGGCATAACCCCCAGTAAACTTATGGGGCAAACTTTCCTTTTGGATGAAACAATAGCTCAAAATATCGTCATCATCGCTGCGGTTACAAATAAGGTAGCCATTGAAGTGGGGCCAGGTCTTGGTATACTCACAAATTATTTGTTACCAAAAGTGAAGCACTTGATATTAGTTGAACGTGATCCGTTGCTCGCTGGATATCTCAAGCGCACCTTAACTGTATCTAACTACACGCTTATCACAGCTGATATATTAAAACAGCATATACCACGTCTATATAAAGAGGGTAAAGTAAAAATCGTTTCCAACTTACCTTACTCCATAATTTCGTCATTCTTACGGTGGCTCATACATGAAAAGAACTATATTGAGGATGTTACGTTGATGTTGCCCCAAGATGTGGTGGATAAATTGCTTGCCACGCCTGGTACCAAGAAATACTCTGCGCTCACTGTAATATATGCAATTTCGACTCGTATAACACGATATTTTGTTGTACCACCGCATGTGTTCTATCCACGACCAAAAATCTTTTCAGAGGTTGTCAAGATAGAGTTCAATGAACTCGATCTACCACGAGGGTTCATAAAGTTTGTAGAACATGGGTTCACCGCACGTCGTAGGAAACTCAAAAATATTTTCACACAGTATAAACTCGATAATTTCGGTGATAAACGGCCGGATCAACTCACCCCAGATGAATGGCTTACGATATACAACAGATTGAGTAGATATGATAACCACTAATGGTGGTGTACCTTTTATTGGCGCTTAACCTGTGGCAACTGAGGGTGATCAAAACTCCACATTATAAGGTATTCTATCCACCGGGTTATAGCCAATCCGCCATCGAGCTCGCATATTACCTTGAGACCTATCACGATAGTGTGATCAACTTCATAGGCTACGATCCTGGTATGGTTTGTGTCGGTATACAGGATTTGGGACTGTTAACGACAGGGGTTGCTGACCCAATATCCAATCGCATCATGGTTATGGCGTCCACACCGTTGCCTTACAATTTCTATATTGGGTCGATACGTAACTGGTGGCGTTTGGTAGGTATACATGAGTTCACCCATATATCGCATCTACGTATGGTGCATGGTTGGAACAAATTCTTATATTATCTGCTAGGTGCAATAGCGTTACCAAATATGATATCCCCCGGCTGGATAATAGAAGGTATTACAGTGTTTACTGAATCACAATATGTGCCATACGAGGGTAGGCTAAACGATGGCCTTTATCATGATTATATGAAGGTGCTTGCATATTACGATCGTGTGCCATCCCTGACTGAAATCACATATTACCCTTATGAATTTCCATTGGACAACATTTACCTGTTCGGTGGTACACTCTTTGATTATATAGATCATCGCTATGGTAAGCATACGTTTAGAGAGTTTTTTAGATCTTACTCAGGTAAAGCTTGCAGGGTACCAATATTACCCTACTTCGATCTCGACCGTATTGCAAGGTCCACATTTGGCAAAAGTTGGCCCGCTATATGGAGGGATTGGCGATCTTATTTACGAACATCGACGTACAAATTTGGTGGTATTAGACTTACCAATGATGGCTGGTATGTAGCATGTCCAGTGATGAAGGATGATAGGATTTTCTACTTACGCAGATACGGATATAAAGATGCACCACTTCACACGAAACAGGTTTGGACCCTAACTGCATATGACATAAAAACTGGCCGAGAAAAATCGTTACTCATAAACCTACCGTTTATGCCAATACTTAGTGTAGAAGGTGATTCACTATACTATGTAATCTACAAATTACGTTTCGGCTACCCTAACATATATAATGATGGTTGGGGTTATGAATCCGAAATATGGGTCTATAACTTACGTACGGGTGAACGTCATCCCGTTTTGCAAGATGCGTTATGTTGTTTCACTGTAGATGATGGTACCATCTACTACGTAAAAAATTGTGGCCACACGTGCAATATTTACAAATATGAGGGTGATCGTATTACCCACGTATCACATCACAATGCGAATATTGGTGAAATCATTGCCACACCTGTGGGGCTGATCGTATCATACAAACGCTATAATACCAGCTGGAATATTGGCATTTTAGATCAACAGACATATACCATCAAACCATTGATAGCAACACCATGGGTCGAAAAATCACCCATCTTACAGGATAGTTTACTTTTCTATGTAGCTAATTATGGTAAAGCCTACAGAATATATGCGTATAGCCTTAATGGTGGTCAACTCTATAAGGTCTGTAATACGGGCGTAGCTTTGTACCCGGTACCACACGGTGATACACTTTATTACGTGAGCTTGTACCCAGAAGGGTTTGACTTGACGAAGGTCGAGCTCATCCTATTTAAATTGGGTGCTTTATCTTCTTTATATTGTTTAGAAGAGGAGCTGCCTCGATTGCCATCCTTTAACAAGAGTGTTGTTATCCAAGACGGTAACTTTGTTGAAAATTGTGCACCATTACTTATCCCACAGGTAAGACTCCCTATAGCATATTACAATACGATGACGGGTTGGAATATAGGATTACTCACATATAGTAGCGATGTTATGGGATATTCAACATTACTTACATATTGGGGCTACTCATTGAAAACACACAAAGTGATCCCATATTTGGAACTATGGTTGATGCTACCCGTGCCTATCTCATGGACAGTGATATACGATGTTAGCTTAAGTGTGGAGGTGGACATCCCCTATCATAGGGCGCTTTCATCATTATGGCGCTATGGTAGCATAAGCTTATCCTATAATAAAGGTGTGGTAGGGGCAGAATTGCAGTTGGACTTCTCGAGTGGTATGAATTGTTATCGTTTCGCAATAGGTAAACGTGGGGTAGATTATTGGGCTGATATCGCCATACAGCGCTACTTCCCTACGCACAAAATATGGGTACGACTTTCTCATGGATATGGTAATCCAGGTTTGTCTAAGATAAACATTGGCAGTTTACATCACTATTTTGCAGTAGAATGCGAGTTACCCTATAGGGTATTCAAGTTACGTAAAGGATGGTGGAACTTTAACTTTTACATCGAAGATGTATTCTTTATACCGTTTGGTCGTTACATACAGGCAGAAGGTCATACCTCACGCTGGATATTGGGGCTCTTTGTATCACCTGAGTTGGGAGTATTGTATCAACCCCGAATTATAGCCCCTACCTTCGGCATAACCTATACCAGCGAAGGTAAGTGGCAGCCGATGTTTGAGATACGGGTGCCACCTTTATCAAAAAGACCTAACCAACCGTATTATCGAGTATATCCACGGTAGACTAATAGCAATCCAACCAATAGGCCTAGGTAATGCTAACCAGCTCAACTCATATGTCTTATCACCCAGTTTCATACCTAGGGGCACCATGACCGTGCCAGCAATTGCAAACATTGTACCCTGCACCCCTATATAGTTTATCACCTGTGGAAGACCGCCTGCCCAATGTGGATGTTGAAACAGATAGGTTATAGCCAAGCTGAAAGTTATCGCCGATAGGTAACCAGTGGAGAACCCCACAACTACAGGATAGTAGTTACGTGAGCTGTACCTACGCCATAAAATACGTGATATATCGTAGCTCACCCCTATAAAGAAAATGGCCACCATATGACATGCATAGAATGGGTGGTTCATAAACTTGAACAACATAGCAATTGTAGAGATAATCGCACCTGAACCTATCGGTAATCTCATACTTATACCAAGCAATAGAAGTGCACCCGCTGTGAGGTATACTGAGGATTTCGGTATATGATGTCCGTAGAGCCACCCACCAACGGCAAATTCGTAGATACCCCATAAGGTTGCACACACCAAAAGTAGGAAAATGTGGCGTCGCATCACTTAGTTAATATGGGAAGATCTACTTTTTGTCAAGTTCAATAAGTTCACCACTAGCTTATAGGGTTGTCATTTCTCAACGAACGCTTATTATAAAAGGATGGTTAGCAAGAATTTCTCCATGTCAAACAAGGAGTAAAAATGCGCGTATGGTGGATATTAAGCTTATCCTTTATTATAGCATGTGCGACAGTACCACCGGAGGAGACGAAACCGCCAACACCTCCCACTGCACCCGAGGAAACGGCACGCCCTAGTAAAGCCACATTGTATTTCTCGTTTGGCTACGATTACTATCAGAAAAAAATGTATCCAGATGCAGTTAAGAATTTCGCCAAAGCTATAGAAGAAAGTACGTCCTACGTATCGGCGTATGTGATGTTGGCCAGATCCTACACTAATATGGGTGAATTCGCGAAAGCTGAATCTGTCTATTTTGCGCTACTGGAGGCCGTACCCGGTGAGATTAAGGCTTACTATGGGTTGGGTAAACTTCACACTATAATGGGGGATTACGAACGTGCTATCGAGTATTACAATAAAGCGATCGAGCTTAACCCTTCCTATGGTGAAGCCTATTATGGGTTGGGTTACGCGTATGAAAAATTGGGTGATAACGAAAAAGCACTCGAGTATTATCAAAAAACATTACAATGTGAACCCAACCTTACAGGCGTTAGATACAGGATGGCGAAGATCCACGAAGCACTCTCTGAGTACGATAAAGTGGTGGAAATGCTAGTACCGCTGGTAGAGGAACATCCGGAAGATATCGATGCACGTAAGTTGCTTGCCGATGCATATATAGAATTGGAGCAGTTTGATAAGGCTTTATCACATATCCAGTTTCTGCATGAGAAGTTTCCGGATAATCTTGAATATTGTGTGAAGCTTGCACGCTGCTGCGAAGGCGCCGCTAATTATGAAGCTGCACGTAATCTATATCTAAGTGCTATAGAGAAAGATTCCACTTATGCACCGGCTTATTACCAGCTTATACGTATGGATATAAAGATAAAGGCATTTGGGGAAGCCGAACAGTATATAGAGCTAGCTAAAGCACGTGGCATAAAAACACCCATAATATTTGCGCTTGAGGGTGACCTTTTCCGTGAGCGCGGTGATCTGGCGTTCAAACAAGGAAAGTTGCAGAAAGCGCTCGATTTCTATAAACGTTCAAAATCGATATTTACCAATGTAGTGAAAATGGGCAACCCTGACTGGGCTGAATATGCGCGTAAGAACATCGATTTACTTGATAAGAAGATAAAAATCACAAAGGATAAACTCTGGTGGGAGCAATAATGCAGATATTCCTTGATACTGCCAATCTTGACGAAATTCGCAAAGGGGTTGAGTGGGGTATCGTGGATGGTGTAACCACAAACCCTACTCTATTAGCGAAGGAGATAAAGCGCACCGGTAGAAAAAAAGAGGATATACTCTATGAAATTTGCGAGCTGGTCCACGGCCCTGTAAGTGCGGAAGGTGTATCACTTGATTTTGATGGTATAGTTAGGGACGCGAAGTACCTATCCTCCATACACCCAAACATCACCGTGAAGATACCCGTGACAACCGCCGGGATACGCGCAATCCGCAAGCTACATGAACTCAACATAAAGGTGAATGCAACCCTAGTGTTCTCACCTAACCAAGCCATACTTGCAGCCAAGGCAGGTGCTAATTTTGTAAGCCCATTCATAGGACGGCTCGATGACATAGGTGACGCCGGTATGCGTATAGTTGAACAGATTGTAGCTATATTCGAAAATTACAAATTTGCCAGTAAAGTGATTGTTGCTTCAGTACGCCACCCTATGCACGTGGTTGAGGCTGCTCTTATAGGTGCAGATATTGTGACAATGCCGTTCAATGTGCTCGAAAAGATGTTCAGACATCCGCTTACAGATGTGGGGATAGAGCGGTTTATCAAGGATTGGGAAGAAGCCACGCGTATATTAGGTGAATGATAGAACGCTACACGTTGCCACCGTTTGATAAGCTATGGAGTCTGGAGAACAAGTATAATGTTTGGTTAAAAGTGGAGCTTGCTTTTCTTGAAGCGCGTGCGGAGCTGGGTGAAGTCGATTGGGATACCGTAGAACTAATAAAGAAACGTGCAAAATTTGACATCCAGGAGATTGCGAAAATTGAACGTCAAGTGCAACACGATGTGATAGCGTTTCTCACAAATGTAGCTTCCTATGTAGGTGAGCCCGCAAAAGAGCTACATTATGGGTTAACATCGTACGATATGGTTGATACTGCACTTGCACTTCTTATGCTGGAAGCGGGTGAAGCCATCCGATCCGCTTTAGAGGAGTTACTGGAGAGTTTGAAGAAGAAAGCACTCGAGGAGAAATATACACCAATGATTGGACGTACGCATGGAATACATGCGGAACCTATCACGTTGGGGGTGAAGTTTCTTCGCTGGTATGATGAGATGTCGCGTAACTACGAACGTTGGCAACATGCACTCGAAAACATAAGGTACGGTAAATTTTCAGGTGCTGTAGGTACCTATACACATACGACACCGGAATTGGAGTTACTCGCCTGTAAACGGTTGGGATTGAAACCGGCACTTACCTCAAGCCAGGTCATCGAACGTGACCGTCATGCTGAATATATATTAACACTTGGAATTATAGCGACATCACTTGAGAAGATAGCGACTGAGTTGCGTCAACTACAACGTACGGAGATACATGAGGTGGAAGAGTTCTTCAGCGCACACCAGAAGGGGTCATCCGCTATGCCGCATAAGAAGAACCCTATTCTAAGTGAACGCATGTGCGGGTTAGCACGTATTGTACGTAGCCACGTAATAGCAGCCTTACAGAATATGGTGTTGTGGAACGAACGTGACATATCGAACTCATGTGTTGAAAGGATAATTTTACCCGAAAGTACCACATTGGTATACTATATGCTCAAGAAAACAAAAGACAATATTGATAACTTACGAATTCTACGTGACAATATGGAGCGCAACTTAAAGTTAACGAAGGGTGTGATATTTTCAGAAGCTGTGATGCTGGCACTTATAAAGAAAGGGCTCACCCGCCAATCCGCATATGATATAGTGCAACGTGCCACTTTTAGAAGTTATGAAACTGGTAAACATTTCAAGCAAGTATTGATGGAGGATACTAACATACGCAAATATCTGGACGAAAATGAGATCCATTCACTGTTTGACCTCCAACATTACTTCCGTCATATAGATGCAATCTATAAGAGGGTGTTGGGTTGATCATCTTAAGTGCTGGCGCATACATAATGCGATAATAGGGGTAGCCGCAGTATTTGTAGCTGCCTATATTGTAAAATTTCCATGGAACTCGATAAACCCATATCTGGCTGCTATATTTACATTTTTGGTGATAAGTGCCACCAATCTTATGAACGATGCACGTGATGTAGATATCGATCGCATTGTTCATCCCACACGTCCCATACCACAGGGTAAGGTTACACGTACGGCCGCACTCACTGAGAGCCTTATATTATGGATTTGTGCACTAGCAGTGGCATGGTTTATATCGTTCAATTTCTACATCATAGCTATTATAACGTTATTGCTTGTGGTGCTCTACAATTTCTACTTACGTAGGTACGGGGTGGCGGGCAACTTTATAGTAGCAATGACGGGCGGGTTACCCTTCATATATGGAGGGTTGAGTGTAGATAACCCCAGATTTATGCTACCTTTTTACTTGTTAGCGGTAGCGCTACACCTGGCACGTGAACTGATGAAAGATGGTGAGGACATTGAAGGTGATCGTGCTGCCGGGATCAAAAGTCTACCCATAATTTCAATGAGATTAACCCTTATAATAATAGGTATCGGCGTAGCGGGCTTCATAGGGATGTCAATCTTCATATTCGTTAAGTTATTTCATACACATTACTTTTTGATATCAATATTGCCGGTCGATGTCCTGTTATGCTTCGTATACTATCGGCTCATACGGTGTCCAGTTACCCCAGTGTTTAGGGTAGCTCAACGTACCACCAAACTGGTGATGGTGCTCACACTGAGTGCATTGTACATCGGTAAGCTGTCCATTATGAAATATGTACTTACGCATTAATGATATTCTGTGGCTTGTAACGTTTTTCATAGTTGGTGCTATATTCGGTAGCTTCTTTAATGTATGTATTTATAGGATACCAAGGAAAAAGTCGATCATTTCACCACGATCACATTGTCCAATGTGTGGTCACACCATCCCATGGTACGATAACATACCTATCATCTCTTACATTTTATTGAAAGGTAAGTGTCGCTTCTGTGGTGCTACCATACCCGTAAGATACCTTATCGTGGAGCTACTTGCTGCATGCTTGTTCCCTATAAATCTATATATATTTGGTATAGGGCTGGAGTTACTCGTGGTACTCGTATTGCTTTCGTTATTAACCATAGTAGCTTTTATAGATATTGAAACCGGCCTAATCCCCAACGTAATAGTATTACCCGGTATGGTGCTTGGTATAGGGCTTAGCAGCCTACAAGGTAAAACTATGGAATCGATATTAGGACTCTTGACAGGTGGGATGGTACTTTATATTTTAACTGCATTAAGTAACGTTATCTTGAAAAAAGAGGCGATGGGAGGTGGTGATATAAAGTTGTTAGCTATGATAGGCGCATATATGGGGTGGTTTTATACACTTATCGTCTTGTTTGGGGCATCTCTACTGGGTGTGATCTTTGCCCTACCGCTACGTAAGCGCAAGATAGTGTTTGGCCCTTTTCTCGCAGTTGCTACGCTCATAACGATTATCATAAAACACTTCAAGCTTATTGGTTGACATTTCTATGATTTATAGCAATTTAAAGTCAACATGTGAAATATCAGTTAATGGCAATAGAAAGAGAAGAATTTAGACTAATTTTAGAAAATTTGGAGACTGCAATACATATTGTTGACAGGGGGATGAAAATTATTTATGCTAACAAATACTGGGAAACGTTCTCTAGAGGACATATCAAGCGCGAAGATATGATAGGTAAATCATTGTTTGAAGTATTCCCATTCTTACGCAGCTTGGGCAGGGACAAAGAATATAAACGAGTACTTGAAACTGGCGAGTCACTTGTTACCGAGGAGACTACCGAAGTTTATGGTGAAACCATCCATACACGCACTAAAAAAATACCCATAAAGGGTGCTACAGGGCGAGTTGAATACATAGTGACAGCCGTTGAAGATATTACAGAAGATGTTAAACTAAAAGAGACTCTAAACAAAAGGTTAGCAGAGCTTTCGACAGTATTAGAGATCGACCGTATGCTTATTGCTCAGCCTGATGTCTCCAAAGTGATAGAACTGGCTACTGCACGCGTACATGAGCTGTTAAATGCAGACAGAACCGTATTTTCGTTGCTGGATGAGACTAAAGGTATCATAGAACCTGTAGCTGCCGAGGGACCTTACAAAAAAGAAGTACTCGCTATGACGTTAAAATTGGGGAATGGCTTTACAGGTAAAGTTATCGCAAAGGGTAAAGGTGAGATACTCAATGATGCACATCTAAGTGATGTGGCGATGCAAGTACCTGGCACTCCTGTAGAACCGGAATCGCTCCTTTGTGTTCCATTAATATTCGAAAATAAAACACTGGGTGCGTTGACGGTTAGCAGGATGGGCGAGGGTAAACACTTTACACCCGACGATCTTGCCTTCTGTGAGATAGTAGCGGCTCAGATTGCTATAGCTTTACAGAATGCGAGGTTACATGGCCAGCTAAAAGAATTAGTGGAACAGCGTACAAAGGAGTTACAAGAAGCATACAAGAACCTGAAGCGCTTAGAAGAAGAGCGACGAGAATATATATCGAGGCTCATAGCAGATGTCACCCCTACACTTAATATAGTAAAGGAGTGTGTATCCACCTTGCTCGTTGACGAAGCCGCTAAGAAACAGCCAGATAGGTTACTTACGCTGATGAAGACGAAGCTTGACAATCTCATAGATATTATGAATAAAATAATGAAAGCACGTGAACATGGATGAAAAATATGGAGATAGATAGCATAATTCGGGCAATATTCGAAAATGCACCCCATAAGTTTATATTATTGGATAAAGATGGTAAAATCCTTTACGTAAATAAAGCAGTCGAAAAGACAATTGGCTGTCCATCAAGCGGTATCATAGGTAAACGATTTGTGGATTTCATCCCTTCTAAATATCATCAATCCTTCCTGAAAACGCTAAACAGTAGCTCGAAAGATTCTACGCTAGTAGTAGAAATTAAAAAACCAGATAATAGCCAGATACCAGTAGAACTCTCGATAAACTCCATACCGGCAAAAGAACCAAGAATATTACTAAATATACGTGATGTGGATGAAGTTAAACGGTTAGAAAACTTGTTAAAAACCATCCGTCAAAGATATGCTTCATTATATGAATTTTATCGGAAAATATTTGATATATGTCCAGTTGGTGTGATATGGTTAGATGATAAGCTTCGCATTGTGTATGAGAACCCTGAGACGAAGAAGATCCTGGGAGTACCATCTGGTGAAGAATCATCCGCTATGGGTATGGATATTAGAGAAATTTTCTCGATTAAAGAGGCGGGTTTATCTGAACTGTTTGATGATTTGCTCAAAGGTAAGAAAATCAGAAAAATAGGATATTTCAAGTCAATCTATAAGAAAGAGTCCTATTTGCTACTGACTGGTATCCCAGTCATTGAAGATGGTAAATTCCAGGGTGGGGTGCTCTTCATAGAGGATTTAACCGAGTTAAAACGTTTGGAGGAATGGTGGCGTAAACAGATCGAGAGCATCCTCAACATAACTGGCAAATTGCTATTAGAGCGTGATTTAAATACATCACTACAGCTTATATGTGATACGATCACAAACGAACTCGGTTGGCGTCAGGTGATACTTTCAGTTCGTGATTATGAGACGATGACATCAAGGCCTGTTGCCGTATCGGGTTACGATGCAAAGACTGCGGCTGAAATCCTATCACATCCACCTGTAAGTATTAAGAAAACGGAGAAGTTCCTGCGTGACGAATTTAAGATCAGCCGTTCCTATTATATAGATCACACACATTGGGAAGAGCTTAAAGATTATCCAAGCAAATTATATATAACACCCGTAAAAGGCATTACACCTGGTGGTTGGCACGAAAAGGATCTGCTACTTATACCAATTTATGGAAAAGACGATAAAATACTGGGGTTCATTTCACCCGATAACCCAGTAACTGGCAAACGGCCAACCCTTGAGGATATTAAACTGCTCGAGATATTTGCTGACCAAGCTGCTATCGCAATAGAAAATCTGCGTATTTACAATATGGTGAAACAATCTGAAGAAAAATACCGTACAATGCTGGAGAATACCGGTACCGCAATCGCGGTAATAGAAGAAGATACCACAATATCAGCGGTAAATGCTGAGTTCGAAAAATTATCTGGTTACTCACGAGCTGAAATCGAAGGAAAGATGAGCTGGACAGTATTTGTACATCCCGATGATGTTGAGCGTATGAAACATTACCACTATGAACGAAGGAAAAAGAGAGGAAAAGCACCTCGAAATTACGAATTTAGGTTCATCGACCGTCACGGTAACCTCAAACATATATATCTAACCGTCAGTATGATACCTGAAACAAAGCAAAGTGTTGCGTCACTTATTGATATAACCAAACTTAAACGTATCGAGGAGGAGCTCAAAAACCGCAAGGAGTTCCTGCAAACCATCCTCGATAGCTCACCGGACCTTATCTTTACAGTAAAGAAGGATGGTACAATCGGATTCACAAATAAGCGGTTAAAGGAGATACTCGGGTATGAACCTGATGAAGTAAAAGGTAGACATTTCTTAGAAGCTATTCCAAAGGAGTTACACCTTTACATGCAGAAAAAATGGAAGGAAGTTCAAAAAGGCATTAGCGGGGTTTATGAAACTAAGGTTATAAAGAAAGATGGAACATTGGTAGACTGCCTCGTATCACATGCACCTTTGAAAGGCATGAATGAACACATTGCCATACTTAAAAATATCACGGAGTACAAGCGTATGCAATATGAGTTGGAAGAACGTAAGCTGTACCTTGAAAAAGTCATGGAAAGTACACCAAATGCTGTCATCACGCAAGATAGTGAGGGGAAAGTCCGTCAATGGAACCAAGCTGCCGAAAAGCTCTTCGGCTATACCATGGAAGAAGCGATAGGTAGAAGACTTGACGATCTCATAGCAAGGTTTGATCCGCATACTTTCAAAGAGGCAACTCATTATACTCAAAAAATCTTAAAAGGTGAACCCATAGCGCCGGTCGAAGTTATACGATATCGCAAAGACGGTACACCTATAGAAGTTGTCATGTCAGCGGCTCCAATTGTTATTAAAGGTAAAATTGTTGGTGTAGTAGTTACATATGCTGACATAACCGAACGTAAACGTATAGAAAAAGAGCTACGTGCACGTAAAACATATCTCGAGAAACTTATGGAAAGTGTACCTGATGCTATTGTGACAACAGATGCACAACATAGAATAGTAGAGTGGAACCCAGGTGCTGAAAAGTTATTTGGTTATACATGGGATGAAGCTGTTGGCCAGAACCTCGACTATCTTATAGCTGGTGCGGATGTAGCGGCTTTTGAAGAAGCGACTAAATTTACGCGACAGCTGGTCTTCGATAAAAAAGATATACCACCTACAGAGACTATACGATATCGTAAAGACGGTACCCCGATAAACGTCATAGTGGCCGCATCCCCCATAGTTATAGAGGATAAAGTTGTGGGTGTGGCTGTCGTATATACAGACATCACGAATAGGGTAAAACTCGAACATGCACTTAAAGAGTCTGAGGAGCGTTACAGGAAACTTATTGAAAACATAACAGATGGTGTATGCCTTATATATAATAGGCGGGTGGTGTTTGCTAACCCTGCATTCGAAAAACTCACCGGCTATACAAGGGAGGAACTAGAAACAACGGAGATCGAAGATATATTCCCGTTTTATGATGAATTGATGACAAGTGGTGAAAAATTGCAGCATGAGTTTAAGCTTCCAACAAAATACGGTACGGAGTTGACGGTTGAAGTTACAACTTTACCTATAAGATTGGGCAACAAAGCTGTAACACTGCTCACTTTGAGAGATATAACCCACCAAAAAGAATTGGAACAGATGAAGGCAAACTTCATCGCTAACATCTCGCATGATATAAGGACACCACTCGCCTCTGCCAAAGAAGCGGTATCGCTCGTGCTCGATGAGATTGTGGGAAAGATCAACAACTCACAACGCCGATTCTTGTCAATAGCTTTACAGAATATTGAATCGCTAAATGCATTGTTGAACGAATTACTCGAGATATCAAAAATGGAAACAGGTAAAATGACTTACGAACAGAAGCTTGTTACAATAGATCCGATAATCGAAAAAGTTATAGATTCACAAAAGATACTTGCACAGAAGAAAAACATTAAAATAAAGAAGAAGCTCAAACCTACACCCGCAGTCTATGTAGATCCTACCAAAATAAGGCGCGTAATAATGAACTTATTATCAAACGCCATAAAATTTACACCAGAAGGTGGTCGGATAGAAATGACGACAGAGGTTGTGGAAGAGGATTCACCGATCATTAAAGAACATGACTTACCACGTAAAAAGTATGTAATGGTGTCGGTTACAGATACGGGGCCTGGTATAGCACCAAAGGATCAGAAGCGTATTTTCAATAGGTTCGAACAAGTAGGTAAAGTTGCAAAAGGTAGAGGCATAGGGTTGGGCTTACCCATAGCTAAAGAGATAGTCGAAGCGCATGGAGGTAAAATCTGGGTAGAAAGTGAATTAGGTAAAGGTAGCAAATTTACATTCGTAATACCTAGTGCGTGATGAAAAAGAAACGTATATTAATCATAGAAGATGAGCCCTATATGGTGGAGTTACTGAAAACACGGCTTGAGGCCAACAACTACGAAGTAATAGTTGCGTATGATGGTATGGAAGGATGGAGGAAAGCACGTAATGAGCACCCCGATCTCATACTACTTGATATAATGTTACCGGGTATGGATGGGTTCAAAATTTGTAAGCTTCTGAAGCATGACATACGCTATAGAAATGTACCAATAATTATGCTCACAGCACGTGCAAATAAGGAAGATATGATGATGGGCAAAGAAGCAGGTGCTGACGCATATATAGCAAAACCTTTTGATTCAAAATTATTGATCCAAAAGATAGAAGAACTTTTGGGAGGTAAACATGAGTGAAAAACTAACGCCAGAGAAGCTGGAGGAAATTTATGGTGTACCATTTGTCGATCTAAACAATTTTGTGTTTGAACCTGCTTTAATAAAAATGTTTGGCGAAGATCTACTTAGAAAGTTGAAATTTATACCATTGTTTAAAATGGGCGATGTACTTACGGTGGCAATGGTTAACCCTTCGGATGTAAAAGCCATCGATGAGATACGACGGATAGCTAACCTTGAAGTAGAACCCATGGTGTGCGATGAGGACGATCTCGAGCAGGCATTAAATACAATATTTTCACCATTCGAGGAAACCGAGCAGAGTAGATGGCGTCGTTTACCCGTCAGGGAGTTAGGAGAAGCACCCTCTACCGCTACTACGGTTGAAACAGAAGCTGTAAAGGAAGAGGAAAGGCCACCGGAATTAATTGTAACCGAGGATGCGGAGGTTATTCGATATTTGAACGAGCTATTAACAAGAGCTGTACGTGAGCGTGCCAGTGATTTACATATTGAACATACTCAGGATGGTGTTGCTGTAAGGATGAGAGTTGACGGTGTACTACACCTGCTTACGCCGCCACCTCCACATATTCAGGATGCGTTAATACCGCGAATAAAAGTTATGAGTAATCTCAATATTGCAGAACGAAGGTTACCACAAGATGGTAGATGTAATTTTGTTGTTGATGGCAGGGAAGTAGATTTACGTGTATCTACGTTACCTACTATATACGGTGAAAGTGCCGTTATAAGGATACTCGACAAAAGTACGGGTTTGTTATCCATAGAGGAGTTGGGCCTATCCCCTAGGGATTTAGAGCGCTTCCAGAAATTACTGAGTATCCCCTATGGTATGCTACTTGTTACAGGACCTACTGGATCGGGTAAAACTACCACGCTTTACGCAATGCTGAACCGCCTGATAACGGCAGAGAAAAATATCGTAACCATAGAGGATCCTGTAGAATATAGGATACCGGGCATAAGACAGACACAGGTGAACTTGAAAGCAGGTTACACATTTGCCAATGGGCTAAGAGCTATACTGCGGCAAGATCCTGACATTATAATGGTGGGTGAGATAAGAGATAAAGAAACTGCGAGTATTGCGGTACATGCAGCACTTACCGGACATCTTGTATTGAGTACATTTCATACGAATGACGCACCGGGTGCATTGCCAAGGTTGGTTGATATGGGAATAGAGCCCTTCCTTGTTGCTTCATCAGTTACAGGGGTGATAGCGCAGCGGCTTGTACGTACGATATGCCCGCGATGCCGTGAAGCGTTCATCCCAAGCCCTGAATTGATAAAAGCGGAAAAGCTACCTAAAGATATAACCCTTTATAGGGGTAAGGGGTGCACGCACTGTCGTGGCACCGGCTATAGAGGTAGAACTGGTGTCTTTCAAATCATGATAGTCACAGATAAAATACGTAACCTTGTAGTTACAAAGGCACCAGCCTCTGAGATTGAGAAGGTTGCCCGTGAGGAAGGCATGTCAACCTTACGTGAGGATGGACTCCAGAAAGTGTTCGATGGTATCACCACATTAGAAGAAGTACTACGAGTAACCTGATGGTGTACAAGTATGTAGCTAAAAACTGGGCCGGTCGTACTGTAACAGGTACCATGGAAGCCTCAGATGCTGCATTGGTACGTGAACATCTTAGTCGGTTGGGGTTTATACCTCTTTCGATAAAAGAAGTAAAAACTAAACGCAAAGTGCCGACATTATCCCTCGGTGGAAAAGTGAAAGATGTCGAGTTGATAAATTTCACACGCCAATTCGTAACCTTACATCGTGCGGGATTGCCAATTCCTACAATTATACGTACACTAGCGGAACAGACTGAGAATAAATATTTCAAAACAGTACTCGAGTCCATTGCAAAGGATATTAATGAGGGGTTACCATTATCACAGGCGATGGCTAAACATCCCAAAATCTTCTCTGAATATTACGTCAGCTGTGTGGAAGCAGGTGAAGCCGGTGGTGTACTCGATTCGGTATTCGAACAGTTACTGGAATTATTGGACAGGCAACGACGTACTAGAGGTGAGATAAAAGCTGCCGCCCGTTACCCGATAATTGTAATGGTAGGGTTGGTGATAGCATTTGTTGTATTGGTAGGGTTTGTGATACCCAAATTCGTACAGATGTTTACTGCATTGGGAGCCGAGTTACCATTACCCACACGTATACTGATAGCGGTGAACAATTTATTTCAGAACTATTGGTTTGCTATCATAGTGGTCATATCTGGTATGGGTCTATTGTGGTGGATATGGATAAACACCAAAGTGGGGCGGCTGTGGTGGGATAAATTCAAACTACGCATACCACTAATCGGACATGTGATATACAAAGATTTGATTGCAAGGTTTGCACGTATGTTTGCAGTATTGGATCGTAGTGGGTTACCAATACTTAGGACATTGGAAATAGTTGCCAACACTGCTAACAACAAATATTTCGAACGTAAACTGATGGAGATAAAGAAAGCCGTATACGATGGTAAGGGGTTATCAGAGCCGATGCGCGATAGTGAGTTATTTGCACCTCTGGTGATACAGATGGTACAAACAGGTGAAGAATCCGGTACACTCGATGATATGTTGAACAAAGTGGGTGAACATTACGAACGTGAAGTATCCTATACCATTAGAAATCTGACAGGTATAATAGAACCCGTACTTACTGTTGTATTAGGCTGTGTCATAATATTCTTCTTTCTTGCAATTTTCCTTCCCTACCTCAATATGTTACAAGCTATAACAGCTGGCGGTATACGATAAATGCTGAATTATAAAGGCTCTAACTGCTCTTTTATGATTTATGTGTAGATTTTTAATTAATGAATGGGTTGACACATATTCAATAACACTATATTTAAATGACATGTATCGTAAAAATAGGAATAAACCGAAAGGAGGTGGTATGTTAAAGATAGTGAGGCGTGAGGACGGTTTTACGTTGATCGAACTTATCATGGTGATAGTGATTATCGGTATCCTTGCAGCGGTGGTGGTACCGAGATATTTCGCATTCCAGACCCAAGCTCGTAGAGCAGCGTTTGAAGGTGTTGTCGGTGGAATACGTAGTGGAATAGCAGCATTTCATTACCAAGCGCTGTTGACAGGTAATGTGAACATTTCGTACACTGATCCCACCGGTAAAACCCACACATATACTAGTATTACTGGTGCCGCAGCTACTGATACATGGCCGTATGCTCTGGATGACGCCGATAGTGGTTCTGCAAGTCGTTCCAATCCATTCTTCTGGGTAGTACTCGAGCAACCCATCATGAAGGATTGGACGAAAGTGAACGACACTACGTATATAGGGCCAGGTAATATTGATACATTCTACTATCATCGCAAGAGCGGTACGGTATCTTACGAGTAATATGCGTAATCGCGCTGGATTCACACTTCCGGAACTGTTGATGGTAATTGTGATTCTTGGCATACTATCGGCGGTTGCTGTACCGCGTTTTTTACGACTGCAGGAGTCGGCTTGCATCAATGCCACCAAACAGGAGTTGCTCACCCTTAGGCGTGCGATCATCGGCAATCCCGATGCCATAAGCGGGGGGCAATATACCGATGTGGGCTATCTCGGTGATGTAGGTAGCCCCCCGCCCAATCTTGAAGCATTGATTAGAAAGCCTGATGATGTGCCAGAGTGGGATCCATACACCCAGATTGGATGGCATGGCCCCTACATTGATACCACAGAGGGGGATTACCTCCATGATGCATGGGGTAACGAATATATTTATGATAAAGATAACAGAACCATAAAAAGTAAAGGCCCCGATGGTGTAGAAGATACAGATGACGATATAATTGTAAAATTTTAAATCAAAACATAATGAAGCATAATAAAGGGTTTACATTGATCGAACTTCTAATGGTCATCGTCATTATGGGTATTATTGCTACAATTGCTACGCGGTCGGTTGTGAGAGCACTCGAACAGGGACGCTTCCAAGCTACGATGAAAGAGATGGAGACTATTGCACATGCAATAGTAGGTAATCCCGACCTTATTTCTCATGGTGTACGTGTGGATTTTGGCTATGTAGGAGATGTTGGGGATCTACCTAATACGCTTGATGACTTAGTGGAAGATCCAGGGGTGCCTAACTGGCACGGCCCATATCTCAATGTACCATTCACTGGTAATCCTGATGATTATAAAAAAGATGCATGGGGTCAGGAGTACATTTATAACAAAGATAATTTAACAATCATGAGTGTAGGAGGTGAGGATACTATCACCTATCAGATTGCTCCAAGTAAGGACGATATTTTAAACAATAGAATATTGATCACGGTTACGGATAGAGAAGATAACCCACCAGGTGCAGCTTATGATTCCATAGAAATAATGCTGTATCGTGCACCTGATGAGATATTTGAGCAATCCACTTCACCTAACTCCATGGGGATCGCTTATTTCGACTCTGTAACCATCGGTAAGTATTACATAAAAGCTACATATAGAAATGATACTCTCATAAAAGTGGTAGCCGTACCACCACGTTCAGTGGTGGACGTAAATTTAAGGTTCGTAAGCGTCTCGTGGCAACAGACAGCAGGTGCGGGTAATCTCGTTTATATCGATAATACTGCACGTGCGTATGGTACATCTTACAACAATATAGAGTTCCAGATAAGGAACGTCTCTTCAGATACTATCTATTATCTCACTATGCGTTGCGATTATGATCGAGAGGCTTGGTATTCAAGTGTTACAATAGATGGGTTTCAGGTTTGGAACCGTGGTGGTGGTGCACGTGCAGGTAGTGGTGAAACTATCACCCTCATTGGTAATCGCTACATTGTACCAGGTGCAGTAGATACATTTAATATAATAGATTTCCGCCAACCCGCCATAGGGTGGGGATGGCCTGTCGATATGCGTGGCACCGCCTTTCGTATTACTTTCAATGATGGTTCCATAATAAGATTTACAGTCCCATTCTGATATGCCATTATCTCGCTATAGAAAAGCTGGGCTTGAGATCACCACCCGAGCCATCAAGTATGCAAAAGTAGAAAAGCGCCGTAATACTTATCGGGTGATAGATTCGGTAAAACTCGACATAGCGAGCTTGGCGGATAAGATGGAAGCACTGGAAACCCTTAGAAGGAACAAAATTACCGCTCGAGATAAACTTATATTGGCATATCCACCAAACGTCTATACCACGGAGGCGATATTTCCAAGGTTATCAGATAGAGAGCTCCGTCACGCTATAGAGTTGAACGCCGATAAGTACCTTGCGAAGCCAGTCGAAGAAATAATATATGATTTCAAAGTTGTGGACCAAGTAGTTGAAGACCATATAGCAAAACAACGCGTACTTATATTATCGTTTAACAAAACAGAACTCGAAAATGAATTATCTACACTTAGTGCTGCAAGAATACTACCTTACAAACTCAGTGATGCAAGTTTCGCATTATTTAATTTAGCATCGCTTTCCACCACACTGCCTGAGAGGGTGTTGCTTGTCAACATAGATATGGATTATATAACTATGGTATTCTTACGGAATAAAAAACTATGGATGAGCCGCACCATACCATTAGGGGTTGCAAACTTACTTGAGAATTTGCGTCTTACGGTAAGTTTACCCGAAGGTAAAGTTGTGGTAATAGATCATGATAGAGCAGTTCAACTATTAAACGAATATGGGATACCCGAGTCCACAGATAAATCTACCGAAGAAGGTATACCATTATCGATGTTGAGATCCTTTCACCGTCCATTCTTAGAGAAGCTAATCAACGAATTAAAGCGTACGTTGCAATACATTTCATCCGCACTTAAAGAAAAAGTAGAAGCAATCTTCCTCATCGGTGAAGGTGCTACAATAAAGAATTTGCTAAAGAACATAGCAGAGGAAATCGATATCCGGTGTGAACTTATGGATCCGGGCGAATTTTTCGAAACACCCGACGACCGCCCGCTATATGAATTTGCTATACCATTGGGGTTGGCGCTTGACTTTGAAAACGTAAACTTACTACCAAGTGCATTAAAACTCGAATGGCATGCACGCCAACAACGTAGCATCGTACAGCTAATTGGTGCGTTGTTGATACCAAGTCTTGTGGCCATTTATGGGTTACTACATCTGCAGGAAGTACTCTTAAAAGAGCGCAAGACGTTCCTAAGCTATGAATATGCTACGATGAAGAAAAAAGCCACAGAATTCTTCAATCTCGTAGAGGAACGCAACCGATTACTCAACCGTAAAGCACATTTACCGCAGGTGGTACAAACTTCGCTGCTTATTGATATTCTTAAAGAGTTGTCAGCCTTAACCCCTCGAAATATACAGCTCAACAAGGTAGATCTAAATAAAAACGAAATATTGATATCTGGTGTAGTCTTTGGTGACGAAGCAGAACTTGAACTCCACCTCTCCGAGTTTCTATTTAAGCTTAACTATTCACCACATATAGGAAACTTGGAAGTACTCAATAAATCGAAAGTCATGCTGAGCAATAATGCAGGATTAAGGTTTGAAATTAAAGGAACTGTAAGATGAGGCCACGTGAAAAATATCTCACAGTGACTATAATCATAGTCATAATGATGATTACAGGGGCTGCGTTCTTCTTTTTCTTTATGCCTAAAATAAAGGCGATAGACGAACTCCAAACAGAAGTCAACGCATTAATAACTCAATTATCCGAGGCACGTAAGCGCATGGACAAGATAAATACACTACGAGCTGAATTGCAACAACTAAGTGCTGAGATATTAGCCCTTGAGTCACGATATGTGAAAGAAGAAGACCTTCTACCCGCGATAAACGAGCTGGCGGAAATAGCAAAATCCAAAGGCATAGAAGTATTAGATATACAACCACCGGATATCAGCCTCATACAGAATAGAAATATCAAAAAATTACCCGTAAACCTGATGCTTCGAGGACGGTTTCTCACTATTGGTAGGTTTCTTGAAGAGCTCAAAGATTTTCGATATTTCGTAACAATAGAAGAGATAGAAATAATAACTGAGCCCGACATTTATCCAGAAGTATTGGCAAATGTAACTCTTAGTTTATATAGATATTTAGAATAATGAGCCGCAAAATTATCCTCACCTTACTCGTCATAGTGATAGGGGTTGCAATATATACTTTTATGAGACCTCCATCGAAGCTGCAACCCAAGGGGATATTTACCGCCGCGCGGTCATCACCCACTACCGTAGAGGAGAAGCCGTCTAAGCCGGTAGAGTATAGATGGCAAAATGATCCATTTGCGCGAATGCCAACTGTGGAGAAGACGACCTCTGTTGAAGGAGGGGGGCTTAAACTCACCGGTATATTATGGGATAAACAGGGAGGTATGGCTTTAATAAATGATAGCATAGTGAGGGTGGGTGACCGTATCGGTCAATGGAAAGTAAAGAAGATCACACCTTCTTCCGTAATTTTAGAACGTGCAGGTACATACTATGAGTTAAAATTAGGAGCGCCATGAAACATATTCTATATTTTTTATTGTTGTTAGGTTTACTCCCATACGTAGTGGATGCTGCCGTGGTCAAATCGATTGACGTACACAAGACAGATGTCACAATCGGGATAGTTATAGTGACTGATGAACCCATTCAATTTGATAACCTCTATTTGACCAAACCTAATAGGATAGTGATCGATTTCTATAATGCTGTGCCCAAAATCCCAGCTGTAATTCCCATGAATTTGGGCCCAATCAAACAGGTACGAGTAGGCTATCCAACCGTGAAACCTAACACCACACGTGTTGTCATAGACGTTACGGATATTTCCAGTTATACTGTCACGGAACGTGATACAATCGTGTTAGTGGAAGTATCGCCCAAAATTATAACAGAGTTACCCACTGCGGTTAAGAAGGTTGCCAAGGAAGTACCTCGTATTTCGCTCGACCTTACCAACGCTGATATTAGAAGTGTACTAAGAATGCTAGCTGAACGATATAGCCTGAACATTGTCATAAGTGAAAATGTGACCGGTTTCATCACCGTACATATGAAAGATGTCACCCCTCTGGAGGCGTTTGAATCAATTCTCAAAGCTGCCAGTTGTACTTATGTGAAGTCGGAGGATATCTTAATAGTTAAGCCGATCGGGGAAGCCAAAACCCCTGAGATGGAAACTCGGATATTTAAATTAGAGTATCTTGATGCAACCGATGCTAAGAACAGTCTAAGTGGATTGCTCTCACCCAATGGTAAAATGGAAGTACTTTACAGAACTTATGGGGAAGAGACTAAACGATCCAATTTCCTCTTAATTACGGATATACCTACTAATTTGGAGAAGATCGCTGCTTTGTTGAAGAAACTCGACAAACCACTACCACAAATCAGCATTGAGGCACGTTTCATTGAAACGATCCTAACCGAGAAAGAAGCCATGGGTATAGATTGGAGCCTAAGATTACGTGCAGCTGGTGCAAGAGTAGCGTTACCGATTACTTTCCCCTTACAGTGGGAAGAGATGACATTAGCTACACTATCGCCGGCTGAGTTTACTGCATTGCTGGAAATATTAAAAACTGAAGGTAGATCGCGCTTATTATCTAACCCACGTATAGCGACACTCGACAATCAAACTGCCACTATCTCAGTTGGAACTACTGTACCTATTCGTCAAGTAACCATAGAACCTACTACAGGTAGGGAGATAGTGACCTACGTGGAGCGTTTCATCCCTATTACCTTAAAAGTGACACCCCATGTAAGTGAGGGAAAATATATTACAATGACCATTACACCATCAGTTGAAGCAATAGTAGAATGGCGTGGTCCACCTGGCGAGGAACGTCCAGTAACCTCCAAACGTGAAGCTACAACCCAGATCACTGTTAAAGATGGAGAAACCATAGCGATTGGCGGTCTTATAAAGGATGATATCCTGAGAACTACAAGAAAAATACCTATATTAGGCGATATCCCTATACTTGGGCGGCTATTTCGATACGATAATGTGGAACGACAACGGTCAGAGCTGCTGATATTCATAACACCGCATATACTGTGATGGATAACATTATGCCCATACAGGAGCTGCTTAGATTAGCCGTAGAGCGAGGAGCTTCCGACCTTCACTTAAGTGTGGGCTATCCACCTATACTCAGAGTTAACGGCCTTTTGACTCCATTACCTATGCCACCTTATACCGATGAAATGCTAGAGAGGGAGATAATGTCTCTATTGACATCAGAACAACAACGTAAATTCAAAGCGAAAAAGGATCTAGATTTTGCATACATGATACCGAAATTGGCGCGTTTCCGCGTTAATGTATTCTATCAATTTGGTGGCATAGGGGCTGCGTTTAGAATTATTCCTAGCGAAATACGTACATTGGAGGATCTACCTGCACCCGAGGGGGTGATCGAACTCACCAAGAAACGTCAAGGCTTAATACTTGTGACAGGTCCCACAGGTTGTGGTAAATCTACTACATTAGCTGCTATGATAGATAGGATCGACTCCGAACGTCATGCTCACATCATTACGATCGAAGATCCAATCGAATACATATTCAAAGGTAAAAACTGTCTCATCAACCAACGTGAGATAGGTACACATGCAATTTCATTTGCTGATGCACTAAAAAGCGCTCTCAGGGAAGATCCTGACGTTATACTTGTAGGTGAGATGCGTGACCTTGAAACAATATCACTTGCATTAACCGCAGCAGAAACCGGTCACCTTGTACTCTCCACCCTACATACGAACAATGTTGCCGAAACTGTGGATAGGGTGATAAATGTCTTTCCAGGTGATCAACAAAATTTCATTAGAAGCATTTTTGCCAATGTCATAGAGGGTATTATCTCACAAAGTCTTGTCATTAGTAAAGATGGCCAACGTAGGCTAGCTGTGATGGAAGTACTCATTGCCACACCTGCAATAAGAAACCTCATACGTGAGAACAAATCTTACCAGATACTTTCAACAGTACAGATGAGCACAAAGGAAAAAATGCAGACCTTTGATCAAGCACTCATCGATTTATATAATAAGGGATTGATATCCTACGAAACAGTGTTGGAGAACGCACGTGATAAAACGTTTGTGACAGAATCACTCAAACCCAAAAACACGATATCCGTTAGGTGACTCATTTATAATCCAGCTCAGTAAATTGACGTCACCAAAAATTTGTTTATAATTATTTGACATGCGTCCTATATGGAAAGGAGCTATAACATTTGCACTCGTTAACATACCAGTTAAACTTTACACTGCTGTACATAGTCGTGCAATATCATTCAAAAGCCTATGCCCGGATTGCCATTCACCCTTAAGATACAAAAAGTGGTGTGATCACTGTAATAAAGAGATCCATAGGCCACTTAAGGGGTATGAAATATCTAAAGGTGAGTACGTTATCGTTGAAGATACTGATTTTGAGAGTGTAAAGATAAAGTCCACCCATATGATAGAAATTACGGAGTTTGTTCCACGTGAGTTGTTACCAATGATTTTCCACGAGAAGTCATTTTATATCGCACCTGATGAAGAATCTGCCAAGATTTATTCCGTATTTTATCATGCATTAAAAGAACTCGACCGCATAGCGATTGGTAGGTTCACTTTCCATAATCGTGAATACATAGTAGCTATAGAAGCTGGTGATAACTGCTTACACTTACATTTTGTGTATTACCCCATGGAGGTAAAGCCTTCCAAGGGCATTACGGAGGTTATATCACTACCGAGCCCAAATTCTGAGGAATTAGCGCTTGCAAGAGAGCTCATCAATCGACTTACCAAAGAAAAGCTCGATCTTGCCAAATTCAAAGATCGCTACACAGATGGATTGCTAAAAATAATCAAAGCCAAAGCCAAGGGTGAACGTATCGAGGTTACCGAAAAAGCAGCGACCCAACCCACAGAAGCCAACCTCATGGATATACTGAAAGCATCGCTTAACCAGCTTAAATGATACCAACATTCCGCCCTATGTTATGTAGTGAAGGCAGCACAGAGTTGTTAGAGAGTAACGACTATCTTTTTGAACCCAAACTCGACGGCATACGAACACTTATCGAAAAACATGGTACCTTAATTAATATAGTTAACCGCCGCGGTAAGATTGTAACATACAAGTATCCTGAGATTGCCAAGAATATTAACTTACATGCAGACACGGTCGTACTCGATGGTGAAATCGTAATCGTGGAGGGTGGCAGACCTAACTTCTATAGGATCGAAGAACGTGAACTTATCTCCGACCCCCTAAGAATAGAGGTATTATCGGAACTCCATCCAGCTACCTATTATGTGTTCGATATTCTTTATGTTAATGGTAAATCACTCCTACGTAAGCCGCTCGAGGAACGTAAGGAGTTGCTCAAAATCATCCTCCAACCCCACCCTCGTATTGACCTATGTCTATATACAGAGGATGGTAAAACTCTTTTCAATTCTATAAAATCGTCCAATCTTGAAGGTGTTATAGCCAAATTGAAAGGCAGTCCATACGAACCCGGTAAACGCTCACGGTACTGGTTAAAAATCAAGAATTATAAAACAATCGACGCCATCATTTGTGGTTATACGTATGGTAAAGGTATACGCAGCCAATATTTTGGTGCACTTGTACTCGGCTTATATAAAGAAGGGAAGCTGGTGTATATTGGTAAAGTAGGTACTGGTTGGACTGAGCCTCAACTTAAACACTTACTAGAAATTCTAAAAACGCTGCAGATAGATACACCCCATTTCGATATACCTTATGAAGTTACCTGGGTGCGTCCCTGTTTGGTTGCTGTGGTCCAGTTTATCGAATGGACACAAGACCTACGTTTACGTAACCCCTCATTTAAACGCCTTCGGTTTGATAAATCACCAGAGGATTGTAAATTTAACGGAGTAACCACTACGGTTAAAGGATAGTTTCTTCACGTCTACCACGGTATAGGTGCACTAGAGCCATCCCCAACGTAAAAACTATGCTCCCTATAGGCAATATATCACCATAACGTGCGTAGAAGGTTTCTTCCTTTCTTATAGGCACATTCGCTACTATCACAGCTTCTGTGAACAATTCACTCTCATGAGGTACTTCACCGTTGGGTAACACATACATTGATATACCCGTGTTCGCACACCGGATCACAGGTATACGAAATTCTATCGCCCGTACAATCGGCATGGTAGCATGTTGATAAGGTCCCCACGAACGGCCAAACCATGCATCTTCAGTTATATTTATAAGCAGATTGGCTCCATTCAACACAAACTTACGAACCAACCTTGGGAATATTGACTCGAAGCATATCAATACAGCAATATTGTATCCATCTAAGTGAAATACTTTGAATTCCCTTCCTTTCGCGAAATTGCCTTGCCCAAACCTAAATATACGCTGTAAAATAGGAAAGTATTCATCGAACGGCAACTTCTCTGAGAATGGCACCAGATAAATTTTATCATAATAATCCATACCATTATTAGGGGCCAAGAATATAGCCGAGTTGTACACCTTACCATTATCTAGTCTCGTGGCCCCAAATATCAACGGCGTATTAATAGAATCGACAAACTCCACAATTTTGCGATAATAACTACTGTTAGTATCAAGTACAAACGGGAAAGCAGTTTCCGGCCACACGATAAGATCCACATTCAAGTCGTGACACATATTTTTAAGCTTATCGATACGTTCACTAAGCGGTAATCG
>CBFDTI010000002.1:0-60912 GCA_965612795.1 uncultured bacterium
CTCTATCCCGGCAATAAAGTGTTATTGAAAAGTGTCCACCGTAACACACGTAAGACGGGATGGGACGTTATCGCAGCACGCTGTAACCGATATTGGGTGTTGGTGCATTCAGGTTACCATCGTGGGATAGCCGAACGTATAATGGAAAATGAGAGGCTGAGCCCGTTCGGTAGGGTAACCGATATCAAGCCCGAAGTACAGTATGGTGATAGTAAGTTCGATTTCCTTGTAGAGAAGGCAACCGGTACGAAAGTATGGGTTGAAGTCAAAGGCTGTACGCTGGCGGTTGATGGTATTGCTATGTTTCCCGATGCACCTACACAACGTGGTAGACGGCACCTTAAATTGCTAAGCTATATGAGTGAAAACAACCTACACACCGCGGTGTTGATACTGATATTTAGGCCGGATGCAAGATGTTTTGCACCCAATCATCACACGGATCCGAAGTTTGCAGATATATTCTGGTATGCATTGGATGTGGGGGTTAAGGTATACCCCATAGTCCTGGAGTACGTGGATGCCAAGATATACTACAGGGGTGGGCTACCCATCTGTGGACGAAATAAGCTACACGCATAACTTTACCCTATGGAGGAACAGAAACGGTCGTATATCTATGCAACCGCGGCAGTATTGATATGGTCGACGGTTGCATCTGCGTTTAAGATAGCGCTTAGGTACATGAGTTTCCTGCAGCTACTGTTATATGCAAGTATTGTGTCGATTGTGACACTTTTCGTCATCCTGGTGGTACAACGTAAGTTGACACTACTGAAACGATATTCCAGAGGCGATTATATGCGTTCAATAGGATTGGGGATTTTGAACCCATTCATGTACTATATTGTGTTGTTCAAGGCGTACTCAGTGTTACCTGCACAGGAGGCGATGACACTCAACTACACGTGGCCGATAATGTTGGTACTGTTGTCGATACCTTTACTTAGGCAGCGGATAACCTGCAAACGTATCGTAGCGATCTGTATAAGCTTTGTAGGTGTTTGTATGATTGCGACACAGGGTAATATCCTGAGGTTTAGGTTTACCAACCCCGTAGGCGTGGGGTTGGCACTCGGTAGCGCATTAATATGGGCGTTGTTCTGGATATACAATGTTAGAGATGAGCGTGATGATGTGGTTAAGCTATTCCTGAACTTTGGGTTTGGGTTCGTTTTTATATTGATGGTTAACCTCATATTTTCTGACATAACCGTACCTAACACAATGGGATTTATAAGTGCAACTTATGTGGGGTTGTTTGAGATGGGTGTCACATTTGTGATATGGTTGAAAGCACTTAAGCTATCACAAACCACTGCACAGGTGAGCAACCTCATATACATGGTGCCATTTCTGTCACTTGTGGTGATACATTTTGTGGTGGGTGAAAGAATATCACTCTATACCGTGGGTGGGTTAACCCTGATCATAACCGGTATCATAATACAAGAGTATAGCCGTTAGTGGGTGTTTAAGTTGGATTTATAACTATCTTCCCATGAACAAAGAAGGACATAAAGGTTATGCCACCACCTATCGTGTATGTGAAGTGTATAGGGGGTAAGGTTACCCTCATGGATGGTGAACTTGACAAGTGACAAATTTCCTAAAGCATTGCGGGCACTATAAAAAGGACAGCATGATGTGAATGTCGAAAATTCTTAGGACTTGACTTTGAATCTTTTCCCTTACGATATGAAGAAGGTCATGGGATTCAAGTCCAGGAGAGTAGCCCGACAGCAGGCTGTTCTGATAAAGATAATTGTAATATTATCCTTCGATAAAGATGTGATCTCCTACACATCACATGGAGTACTGGAATCAATAACAGGCAAGCATCATAACGTGGTTATTATTTGTACAAATTAATGTCTTTAGTACATAATTGAAATGCCGGGGAAGTGGAGAATTTTTATCAACTCCAATGTGATGGATGCCAACCTATATCAAAGGGGGGATCATGAAACTTAACGAGTACCTTGCACGATTCAATGAGCTGAAAATCTTGTACCAGAATGTGAAAGACAATTTCCTCAGTAGAGGGCTCGTTCATCACAATTGGAACCATATACTGAGAGATCTTGCCAGAGGTATCATTATAGGTGAAAAGGAGCATGCAAATATGAAGATAGTGCTGGCATGCATTCTATTGCATGATATTGGTAGACTTTACCCTGAACTGGGTAAAAATTACCATTCCGTAGGTACGGAAATAGCACCTAAGTACCTAATAAAGGCTGGTTTTACCGAAGATGAAATCGAAAGAATAATACATTGTATGAGGGCGTATGGACCCAGTGGGATAGAAGAACCCAAAACCTTAGAAGCAAGGGTATGCTATGATGTAGATGTACTCTCATGTACGGTGGGTTATATAGGGGTGGCGAGGACGTTCGACTACTTTATGCGTGAAGAGGGTATGAACGTGAAACAGATAATGCAGGTACCAAGCCGCAAAAGGAAGTTGCGTGAAATCTTCTATACAGAAACCGGTAAGCAGCTCGGTGAGAAGGGATACAAGAAGGCGATCAGATTTTGGCAAAAGTTACACCAGGAGTTTGCAGAAGAAGAGCGTACCACAAAAGAGATCATACCAGATTATGAGGGGGATTAAAGCTCATTTAAACGGAGCTGTTAAAGCATAACGTGGGCTCTTTAGTATGTTGAATTAGTTATCCTTTTCCCCTTGTTTACTCAGACTTCTTAGCTTGTTTGTATCTTTTGGCCTGTCCAGCTTTTTGGGCTTGTTTGGCCTCTTGGTGGTGTTTGGTCTTTTGTGGTTTCACACGCTGCTGTTTGATAAGTATCGGCACACCATCAAACCCCCACACCTCACGTATGCGGTTCTCCACCGCCCGTAGGTGCGACTTCCTAAGCTTCTTCTCCGTGTAGACCACAAACACCTGTGGACCACGTGACACCTGCTGTATGTCACGTATACCGAAGTTACGTACGTGTGGTACTACCTTACGTTTGAGCTCACCATGTGGTACGAACTTCTTCCACTCCTCATACACCGCAAACGCCTTATCTATCGGCAGGTATATATTATCACCCCTAAGTGCCGACACCGGTATGATAGGTATGAACGCAAACTCACCTCGTAACCTACCTGCCTCCACCTTACCTTTGTACAGGTCAACTTTATTTGCCAAAATCAATACGCTTTTGAGCTTATCACACACTATATCGATGATACGCTTATCCTGATGTGTCAGGTGTGAACTCGCATCCACCATCACAAATATGATATCCGCACGCTCTATCGTACGCATAGCACGTCGTACACTGTAGAACTCGATACTCTCCTTGATACGTGCCTTACGACGTACACCTGGTGTATCAACGAATATTATCGGCCTACCTTTGTATTCCCAATATATATCACATGCATCAATCGTTGTACCAGGTATTTCATCCACTATCATACGCTCTTCTTTGAGTAACGTATTCACATACGTGGATTTACCCACGTTAGGTCGACCAAATATTGCAATCTTGAGCGCCTCCGCCCAGTGTTCAGCTTTACGTTTAGGTAGCTTCTCCACAAGCAGTTCTTTCAACCTGCGTATGTTATATCCACGTAATGCAGATATGGGTAACACCTCATCAAACCCCAACTTATAGAACTCCGGTACACCACGTTCCCAAGCATCGCTATCCACCTTATTCACAAGCAGGATGGTGGGTTTATCCCTTTCCTTCAGGTAACGTGCCAGCTCCTCATCCCATGGTGTGACACCATCCCTCACATCAGTCATGAAAAGTATAAGGTCACCTTTATCTATCATCTCACGCGTTTTCTGTTTAACCTTATCCTCAAGGTGTGCCACCCGCTGGTAGAAGAAGCCACCGGTGTCGAACAACCTGAAATGATAGCCGTCAATCTCAACTATGCGTTCGTTGCTATCCCTTGTAATACCAGGGGTGGGTGCCTCAACTGCTACACGTTCACGTACGAGCCGATTGAACAATGTTGACTTACCAACGTTCTCCCTACCAACGATGACAACCAGGGGTAGTTCAACCATATCATCACGTTAGGAGCCGTTTCACCTTAGCGGCTGGAAACAGCACATTGTTGAGTATCAACCTATATCCTGGCGAATTCTTATGTAACCGCAAATCAGTCGGCGGGTCGCCCACCCTATGTGTGAAATCCTCCGGGTCGTGCCCACCCAAAAACGTAACAAACCCCTTACCCATATCCCGGTAGATGTATTTCACCTCCTCAGTACCTGGTATATCGGCAAGCACCACCACCTCATCCTTTATGAGGTTACGCCTAAACCCAGTTGTTTGACCGAGAAACTCCTTCACGTATCTCGTATGATCCTGTGTCAACAACGTCGGTATAGGGTCGTACTTGGCGTTGAACTCACGTAACACAAAATATACGTTGGGGCCACGTCGATAGGCTTCACGTGACACATCAATATTTGAGTGACTATACACCAGCGGGTTGAGTTCCACCTGAAAATCCTTAAATGCGAACGTATTCTTGTAGTTGAGGTGCTTCACACCCTCCATATCGACACCGTCACCATCCACCAGCGGCACAATATCTATACCCAACGCTGCCAATGCTATATCCAACGTTTCGGTCGCTGAACACATCGCAAACAGGAATCCACCCTTAAGCACATACTCTTTGATCTTAACCGCTACTGCGTGTTTGAGTTGCCACACCTTTTTGAACCCCAACCTTCTCGCCATCGCTTCATTTGTACGCACTTCTTGTTGGTACCATGGTGCATTGTGGAAAGATGCATAGAATTTACCATATTGGCCAGTAAAATCCTCATGATGCAAGTGTAGCCAATCGTAATTGTCGAGTGCACCTGATAGCACCTCTTCATCCCAGATCTGATCGTATGGTATACCCGCATACGTTAATGCAAGTGTCACTGCATCATCCCATGGTTCGTAGTTCGGCGGTATATATACCGCAATCTTGGGTGCCACCGTAAGCTCGACACGCTCCATGTTCTTCTCTTCTATCTCCATATATATCGCAGATTTCTGTGCTTCACCTATCTTCTCGTAATATACACCTTTAAGTATACAGTCTTTTACCACCCCATCATCAACCCGCATGAGGAAGCTACCACCCCTGTAATTAAGTAACCACTCCACTGTTATACCACGCTGTAACGCACGATACACCACCCCATACGCACGTAGGTGATCTGTCTGCGTGTTGTCCATAGGTATCAACAGATACGTACCGGATAGCACCAGTGGTATCAACCCTATCAGAACTACTGCGATTTTGTTAAATTTTCCCATCTTTCACGTACCAACGGTGCATATATGGAGGTGGGATATTTCATCAAAAACTCTTCATATGTAGCTATCGCCTTATCCTTAAGCTTCATCCTCTCGTAAAGTATAGCCAGCTCATACAGTGCAACCTCTACACACCAATCCCCCACAAACCTATCCATTAACGTTTTATAACAGGTCTCTGCATCTTTCCACTTACGTAGGTTAGAGTATATGCGCGCTTTGTCCAACAACACCTGAGGTTCCATCATCGGAAATACCCTCACCAGATTGTCGTACCCCTTTAGTGCACCCCGATAGTTACCACGCCGTAGCTCCCACCTAACCTTACCATACATTGAAACAGCCTCCCGTGGGTAACTGCGTATCACCATGAGCTTCGTCCATGCATCGTTGAAAAACATCGACCGTACTGGTACACTTGCATAGTACTTAGCGGCTGAATCCACCTCACCCATGTAGAAGTATATCTCTGCACGATAGAACATACCCGTATCCGTGTATATTGTATCCACGTATGTTAGTGCCTTATCCCATGCACCCGCCTTGATGTACGACTGCAGGCTACATACTAACAACAGTACAACCATCTATTTAATTTACCCATGTTACAGGAAAATCAACTTAGATACTCGTGTGCCATCGCTATGAAGCAAGCCGCCGTCCACCCATATGCAGGTACGTCGTTACCCTCACCGGTTATGGGGTTGTAATTCTCATACATACCGGGTGAGTTACTTATCAGCTTGCAAAACCTTCGTGCTATCTCACGTGCAAGCTCATGTCTACCTGCACGCTGTAACCCATCCACTACCATATGAGTTACCGGCGCCCATATAGGGCCACGCCAGTAACCCTTGGGGTTGAACTTATCGCTATTTATCGCCTCTGTTGCTATACCATTATGGGTTAACATCGTATTACACAGGTTTTTGACCAAATGTTCAAAATACCTATCCGGTAGCTTATCACCCAACACTATTGGCATGTAATTGATGAGCGAGTTGCTGACCACTTTACTATGTTGACCGCTCACACACGATACGAATCTATCACCCTCCCATAGGTGTGATAACAGCTTCTCCATTGTGTCTATTGCAAGTTCGTGCCATCTGGTTGCACGGCTGGGTTTACCCAACCTATCCGCTATTTCACTTAACACCATAAGCTGTAACACAAGATATGCATTGAGGTCGGGTGTCTCAACCACATCGCGTGTATCAAACACCGTAGCGTTATCCCAACCGCTTTCAACACCAAAATTATACTGACATATGCCATCAGTATCGTCGTCTCTCATGGTGAACCACCAATTAGTCCAATACTCGAGTCGTTCCAACACATCACATAATCTGCTTCTATCGGTGAAAAACTCGTTCTGCATCAACTTACTGTATGCCCAACCATGGCACGGCGGTTTAGTGAACGCCCATAGTAAATGTGTATCCTTCACGTAATCTGGTAGCTTACCATCCGTAGCTTGATGGTCGAACATCACCATGAACTGCTCCCATGCCAGTTCCGGCATAGTATCACGTAACGCTATTGCGTGAAAACAATGATCCCACGCCCATATGCCGTTGGCCCAAAGTATATCGCCTACCTTATGGCGTTTTGAACATATCACAGTGTATCGCTGTAAACACCCCTCAGGTGCAACAGTGTTCACCCATAACACATACCATGCAAGCTTGGCCACCTCAACCAGCTCATCCGGTAGGCTTGGTAGCTTAGCTTCCCACCTACTGTACAGCTTTTGGGTGGATTCAATCAACTCATCTACATCCACATACGTACATTCGGGTATAAACTCGTGGTTAGCCTCCTCTATTGATGCAACAAACTTACCCGTATTGTCATGACGTAACCTGACCGTAACATATCCGTCGACATCGGATAGATCAAGCTCACCCACAGCGGTTGAGATACCGAGCCATCGTCTTGCCTCCCATACGAGTAACTTAATACGCTGGTTATCAAGTTTAACCCCCCTACTGTATGTACCTGCATAAGGTACACGTAACTGTAGGTCACAACCATCACCTGCAACCACCAGCTGCTTATGTGACCTGAACACCATCCTTACACGCCACGATTTGGCTTTAAGCTCAACACACCATGGATATGCTCGAATATCATACTGCTGGCCATCAGATGTAGGGCTAAACTTAAGCAATTTCGGCGATTTAGCATCACCATGCACAGTATAGAGGTATAGCTCGCCATCCTCTGGATCACGTGCGATAACAAGATACGACCCGTAGAAGCTAAATGGCAGTATGTTGAGGTCGATCTCCATCCAAGTAAGCTACTCCCACAAGTACGAAGTCAACCGTTTTATGATATTGACATACCCAACCATTAACTTACTTTGGGATGTTCATTACTTATCATGCAATATTTAGCACCTGTAGATTGGCTTATTGTTTTCGGCTACATAATAGTGATTATCACAATAGGGGTGTACCTCTCCAAAAGGGCTACAAAGAATATCGAAAGCTATTTCGTTGCCAACCGCAAGCTACCATGGTGGTTGTTAGGTACATCCATGGTAGCAACAACGTTTGCTGCAGATACACCATTAGCAGTAAGTGGCTTGGTAAGGACGAAAGGTATTGCCGGCAACTGGTACTGGTGGAGTGGTGCCATGGCTGGCATGCTGGGCGTATTCTTCTATTCCAAGCTATGGCGTAGATCGAAGATACTCACCGATACGCAGTTTGCTGAACTTAGATATTCCGGTAGACCGGCCAGCATATTGCGTGGCTTCCGTGCATTGTATTTCTCATTGGTTTACAACACGATAGTCATGGGTTGGGTGATGTTAGCCATGGCAAAGATACTGGGTGGCGTGCTGGGGTTACCAAAATGGCAAGCAGTCGCCGTCTGTTACGTTATTGCCGTGGTCTATACATCGCTATCCGGGCTATGGGGAGTGGTGGTGACCGATTTTATCGAATTCTGTACTGCAATGTTCACATCGATATTGTTGGCCATCATCGCAGTCAATAAGTTCGGTGGTATAGCCGCCGTTTTGGCTAACCTGAACACCATATGTGGTGTGGAACGTACCACAAGTATCACTGCAATTCTGCCACTACACTCGACACTGTTGCCGATTGGGTTCTTCCTGATCTATGTTGGGTTACAGTGGTGGACTACAGGTAACACCGACGGTGGTGCATATTTCGCACAACGTATGTTATCAGCCAAAGACGAACGTCATGCAAGGTTGGGCTTCCTCTGGGCTAACATCGCCCACTATTGTATACGTACATGGCCATGGATAGTGGTGGGCTTGGTAGCGATAGTCGCCTTCCCTCACCTGAAAGATCCTGAGATGGGTTACATAAAGGTGATGCTCAAGTTCCTACCTACGGGATTGCTGGGTCTCGCCATAGCTGGTTTTGTAGCTGCATTCCTATCCACTATTGATACGCAACTCAACTGGGGTGCATCTTATCTGATTAACGATTTCTATCGCAGATTCATCGTAAAGAATGCATCCGAACGCCATTACGTGAGAGCATCCATTGTTGCTACTTTGATCATCGCCGGTATGGGTGCACTCGTCACGTTTATGATGACATCAATTTATGGTGCATGGACGATCATCACCTCCGTCAATGCCGGTATCGGTGTGGTATATCTTCTACGCTGGTACTGGTGGCGTATCAATGCATGGAGTGAGATTGCTGCTATCACCACATCTGTGATTATGAGCGCTTACTTGGCGCTGTTTACATCGATAGAGTTTCCACAAACCCTACTCTATATTATCCCTGTTTCCGTAGGTGTATGGTTGACAGTGACAATGCTTACCCCACCAGTAAGTACCGAAAAGCTAATAGAATTCTACAAACTCGTACGCCCCGGTGGCCCAGGTTGGAAACGGATACGTGCACTGATACCAGGTACAGAGAACGATCGTATTGAACTCAGCAATCTCAAAGGGTTTATCGTATCAGTGATCGCTATATACTCGGCACTTATTGGGATAGGTAAGTTAATCTTGGGTAATAAGCTCGTAGGGGTGTTGCTACTCTCTATCTCGTGCTTGATGGGATACCTTATCTATAAAGTATTTACCGAAACAGAAGCTCAGTAGTTGCGGGTTGACAGCAATTTTACTCCTTTTATATTCTTTAGGAATGGATTGCATCCCAATTTATTATATTTTACGGGGATGGCCAATGTTTAACCATATAACTATTAATTTGACTATATAGCTGGGAGGAGGGATGTATAAAAAGTTCTTCATACTCTTATCATTGATACCAGGTTTGCTTCTCGCTGGAACATGGGGAAAGATCACCGGTAGGGTAACAGATGTTGAAACAGGTAAACCGCTTGCAGGTGCAAATATTATAATCGAAGGCACCACAATGGGGGCTGCTACCGACACTAATGGCTATTACACGATCCTGCATGTACCTCCAGGGACTTATACACTTAAGGCTATGATGATGGGTTACGCAACATCTACAGTTACCGGGGTACGTGTTATGATCGATCTAACCACGGTAGTCGATTTTAAGATGGAACCCACCGTACTCCCTGGTGTCGAGATAACAGTGGTTGCTAAACGTCCTATAATACAGAAAGATGTAGCAGGTAGTCAAAGGATTTTCACCTCGGATGAGTTCACGACATTACCAGCAGCTAATATCTCCGATGTACTCAGCATTCAACCCGGTATCACATCGGATTTATCAATCCGTGGCAGTGGAGCCGATCAGGTAGCAGTCATCGTTGATGGCATTCTGCTGAGAGATAGGAGGACAAACCAACCCATTGCGAGGTTACCATTGAGTGCACTAAAGGAGGTATCGATACAAGCGGGAGGGTTCGCCCCTGAGTATACTGACTTACGTGCAGGTGTCGTCAACATAGTAACGAGAGAGGGACATACAAACTACTACACGGGGACGTTTACATTTAGGATAAGGCCGCCTGCACCTAAGCATTTCGGTATCTCACCGTATGATCCCAACGCTTATTGGTTAAGGCCATTCCTCGACCCTGACGTATGTTGGACAGGTACCAAAAACGGTGCATGGGATGAATACATGCAAAGGCAGTACCCCGAGTTTGAGGGCTGGATAGCATTTGCCGAACGTACACTTAAAGATGACGATCCCACCAACGATCTAACGCCAGAAGCTGCACAGAGGATATTTATGTGGCAATACCGTAAGCAGGGTGAGATCAAGAAACCCGATTATAACATCGATTGTGGGTTCGGTGGCCCAGTTCCAATCATAGGTAAAGCGCTCGGTAACCTACGATTCTACACCGCATTCAGGTACGAACAGAACATGTACCTGATAGAGTTGTCACGTGATGCACTTAGGGACTACACGTGGATGACAAAGTTAACTTCTAACCTCTCACCCCATATGAAGCTATCCATCCTTGGGCTATACGATGTACTACATGCAACCTCTCATTCCAGGGTAGGTGGTACATCTTACTTCTCCAGCGTATGGGAGGTTGCCGATGCCATGGATAGGATCGGCTTCACATTACCATGGAGGTTATACACTAACGACTACTGGTGCCCAACCTCGCGCTTCACCTACACAGTATCTGCAAAGCTCACCCATATGGTTAGCCAACATACGTTCTATGATGCACTTATAAAAATAGACCATAGACGTTATGAAACGGGTCCCGGCCGCTATAGGGATACCACAAAGAAGTACGAGATACTACCAGGATACTTTGTTGATGAGGCACCATTCGGGTTCTTTGAGGATTATTTCACATCGATCGACGGTAACTTAGCGATGGGTGGCCCCATCAGCACATCACGTGATTCCAGCCGCTACACCACATTTACAGCGAGGTTCGACCTTGTATCGCAGATCAACCCCACCAATCAGATAAAGACGGGTTTGCAATTCATATACGATAAGCTTGACCTACGGTTTGGTTCCTACAATGCGTATCTACCCGAAGGTAACCACTGGACGGTAGCTAAATGGAACCCCTACAGATTATCACTATATCTACAAGATAAGCTCGAATACGAGGGTTTCATAGCTATTATCGGTATGATAGCGGATTATACGAATCCAAACGGATATTGGTACGATGTCGATCCTTTCGATAGAACTTTCTATTCCGAGGAGTACAACCCTGAGTATGAACCCAACATCCCTAAACGTAAGATAGATCCACGTCTCACACTTAGCCCACGATTGGCAATTTCACACCCCATTACTGAGAATGCAAAGTTATTTTTCAATTACGGGCATTATCGGCAGGCGGCAACATCTGAAGCCCTGTATCGGATCAGAAGATTATATAACAACAAAGTAGAATACATAGGTGACCCCAACATACCGTTGGCTAAGACAGTATCTTACGAGATAGGTTATGACCATGTCATATTGGGGAACTATCTATTACGTATATCTGCGTATTACAAAGATATCACTAACCAACAAGATTGGACCCGCTACATAAGTGCCGACGGTAAGGTGAACTATTACAGGTTAACGGCCAAAAACTACGAAGATATTCGTGGGTTCGAAATCGAGTTCACAAAGATGGCCGGTAGATGGGTTACATGGAACCTCAATTACGAGTATCGGGTGAACACATCAGGATATTTTGGGGTTAAACAATACTATGAGAATCCCGCCGAACAGCGTGAATATGAACGCCGTAGCCCTGTGGAGTGGAAACCAAGGCCACGCCCAAGATTCAAAGGATACGTCGATATCCATACGCCACAGGATTTTGGGCCAAAGATTGCTAACCACAATGTGCTTGGTGATTGGCATATCACCTTCGTTGGTTCATGGACAGCTGGATGGTGGATGACATGGAATCCCAACAATGTCCCTGGTATCGCATATAATGTGCAGACAAGGGATTTCTACAATGTGGATGTGAAAATATTCAAGACGTTCTCCTTTGGAGGAGTCGATATACGGTTGTTTGTGGATATTTACAACCTGTTCAACCTTAAGCATTTCTCATGGGCATCGTTCTCAGATGCCTATGATTTCGACTATTACATGAAATCACTACATCTACCAAAGGAGATCGCTGACCCATTAGGTTATGGAAATATACCCGGGAATGACCGGCCCGGTGATTTCAGGGATGAAGGTGTCGAATACCAACCAATGGAATGGGTACCTGATGTGAACAATTTGACGGATCCCAACCCTCGTGTCATCTACTATGATGCCAAAACAGAAAAGTACATGCAGTATGTAGATGGTGAATGGGTTGAAGTCGACCACGATAGGATCAAGAAGATACTCGACACGAAAGCATACATCGATATGCCTAACCAAACCTATTTCACGTTCCTTAACCCAAGGAGTGTGTTCTTTGGGTTAACCATCAATTATCGTTTTTGAAGGGAGGTAGAATGAACCATAAGCGTTACATATTTGTTATCTCCCTGTTTCTAATACTGTGTGGCACAATATTTGGTGACGAAGTGAAGTGGCTCGCCATCGGTTCGCTACATGACTGGTTTTCGAGTGCAGGTTGTGAACGTGAAGTCGGTCGTAGGCACTTGATATCCGACCAACAGGATGGTTTAAGGTGGGATGCTCAGTTCCCATACCAGGATTGTAAAGCTGCTAAGGGGTTATGGATTGGCTGTCGAAACTATTATGACCCCTTAGTAGATAAGACATTTGGGTACAAAGTTGTCCATATAGGGCCAAGGGTTTTGAACGAGGAGAACGAGATCTTACCCGTTGAGTTTAAGCTTTATGGGCGGTTTGATCACCCCACGGTGATCGTTGACGGTATACCCGCATGTAATACCACCTACATGGATATGGTGGATGAGGTTATTGATACACTCAAAGCGGATAGAATGCTGTACAATGTGGTGAACACATCCATAGGTATAACGATCACACGTAAGATCTATGCATTCAGCAACCAATATCATGATAACTACTTCATCTACGACTATGTATTTAAGAACACTGGCATATATGATAAGGAGGGGCATCGCCACGAACAGACGTTACAAGATGTGGTGATATTTTTCCAATACCGATATTCACCATGTAGGGAGACTGGCCCGTATGGGTATTATTGGATGCCACAGAATACAAGCTGGGGCCGTAACACAGTTAACGATGTTGTAGGTCATAGGGAGCCGATCGGTGAACCTTTTCGCGCAATATTCGCATGGAAAGGCAAACATTCCGCATGGAATGCACCCGGTGATTGCATAGGTGAGCCGAACATTGGCTCCGAATACGTAGCAGCTGATGGCCGGTTAGGTGCACCACAGTTCTGTGGTGTTGTCGTCATACATGCGGATAAGTCGCCTCACGATACAACGGACGATATTTACCAACCCATGACTACATGGTATATAGATTCCGATCACCCAAGGAACTCCGGTAACGATCAGTTCAATGAAGAATACATGGCAGAAGAGTACGAGTTGATGACAAGGGGACATGCACCAAAAACGCACGCCGAGGAGGTAGGTGACGGTAATGCTGATGAGTTTGGTGCCACCGCCGGCGGCTATTCGTCCACACAAGGGTTTGGCCCGTATACGCTTGAACCTGGTGACAGCATCCACATAGTGCTTGCGGAAGCCGTGGCGGGCTTGAGCCGCAAATCCGCGGTGGAGATAGGCAGATTATGGTACAAATGGGCATATGAGGGATACACTGGACCATTTGAACTACCTGATGGAAGTACAACCAATGACGGTAACGAATATAAGAATGCGTGGGTATTCACTGGCAAAGATTCACTATTTGAAACATTCAGGCGTGCGATCGCAAATTATAAATCTGGATTCAATATCCCACAACCTCCACCACCGCCGGATCTGTTCGTAGTTGAATCGGGTGGCGATCGTATCAGGTTGACATGGTCTGACAATGCCGAAGCGTGGCCTAACTTCAGAGGTTACAGAATATATCGGGCAATACACAGACCGGACACATTCTATCAATTGATATTCGAGTGTGGTGAAGGTACCGCACATCCAGAGATCGTACATGAGTTTGATGATATGACCGCACTTAGGGGGTTCAATTATTACTACTACATTACATCGTTTGACGATGGCAGTACTAACGATATTGCACCCGGTGTACCGTTGGAGAGTAGCAAATTCTACACAATGACGAATGAACCTGCATTCCTGCGACGTCCACCAGGGTTATCGCTTGAGGATATCAGGGTGGTACCTAACCCATACAATATAAGGGCACGTGAGCTACAGTATGGAGCGGGTGGCCCTGATCGTATCATGTTCCTAAACATACCGCCATTCTGTATCATAAGGATATATACTGAGAGAGGTGACCTTATTAAGACCATCGTACATGACGATGGTAGTGGTGACGAAGCGTGGGAATCGGTTACCTCATCACGACAGCTTGTAGTAAGTGGCCTGTATATTGCACATTTTGAGGTAACCCGTGACTATTACGATCCAGAGACTGGTGAACTGCTATACAGGAAAGGGGATCAAACCATCCGCAAATTTATAATAATTCGGTAGGAGGTGAAATGCGCGCTATACAGTTCAAAGCATTGCTATTTGTGGCAATTATTATATCCATCAGTTGTGAGAAATTTCGTACCGAAGAGTATCACATGAAAGATGTTGATATACGGGCATGTGCGTATCTTACAGATAGCTTAAGTGATACAATTTATGTGAGGCCACTCACATATTTTGACACAAACTGGGTAGCCCCTTATATATACGATAACGTTGCGGAGATTATCGACACATTGGACGCACATAACATTAAGATTGAGCCATCCATGGGTTACACTATTATCACCGAAGAAGCTATAGATACAAACTACATAGTGTATAGGAATACACATGCGGGTGAAGTGATCATCTTCATCAATGACTACTTGAACGTCAATGTTATAAGCGAAGACTCTATCATAAGAGAAAAGAGTCGCGCTATACCACTCGAAACAGTTGCTGGCTGCCCGGAGATAAGGACGCGGTTCGTTTATGTGCTTGAAGAAGACGAGTACCTTTTGGAGTTCATAAAAACTGATCAAACATTATCTGATACCTTTAATACCGTGATACTCTGGGAGGAGGCACGATGAGAAAACTATATATAGTGGGTGTGATCATGATATGCTCTTTGATGGTTAAGAATGCTTACCCACAAGTGAAGCTCGCACAGACAGGGTTCCAATTCCTAAGTGTAGGTGCAGATGCGCGTGCATGCGGTATGGGTGAAGCATTCACGACCGTTGAAGGGCAAGCTTCCGCCCTATTCTACAACCCTGCCGGTATAGCACGATTGGGTTCATCTATCGATATTGCAACAAATTACACCAAATGGATTGCGGACATCACACACTACTCGTTAAGCTTTGCATTTAAGCCGAAAGCTGGCAAGTATGGTGTATTCGGTATAAGCGTATTATCTGTTGATTATGGTGAGATCCAAGGTACCATGGTGTGGCCTAACCCAGAGGGTTACATCGAAACAGAGGTGTTCCGGCCAGCTGCATACGCTATTGGGGTAGGTTATGCAAGAGCCCTAACAGATAAGTTTGTTGTTGGAGGGCAAATCAAACACACCGCGCAATCCTTAGGTAAGAGTGTCATACCCGATGAAGGTGTCAAGAAGAACATTGCGTCAACTTTCGCATATGACTTCGGTACTATATATCGGACAGGGTTCAAAAGCTTATCATTCGGCATGTGTGTACGTAATTTCTCACCAGAGGTGAAGTTCGAAGAGGAGGGGTTTCAACTACCGCTTACATTCAAGATTGGTATATCGATGGATCTGCTCGATATCTTTATGAGCGACCACAAGGGTCATTCGCTGCTCGTTGCCATAGATGCTGCACATCCACGTGCATATCGTGAATATATCAACATGGGTATGGAATATAAATTTATGAATATGTTGGCGTTACGGGTTGGATACGTAACCAGCCAAGACGAGTATGGATTAACTGCGGGGTTTGGTGTGCACCAATTTGGAGTTTCAATCGACTATGCATATACACCATTTGGTGTATTTGGTAACGTTCATAGGCTTACTCTACATATTTTGAGGTAGGAGGGGATATGAGAAATACCATAATTGTTGGGTTGACGATCTTAACTCTATGTATTTTTGTAAGTTGTGAGAGAGAGTACCCCAGTATATGGAATCCCAATCAAGAGTTTAAACCCAACCCTATCATCACGAGTGTCGAACCGCCAGAAGGTACGTTTGCTGTCATTGGTACCGTAACAGTAAAGGGTGAGAATTTCTCACCGGTCAAGGACGAAAACTACGTATATTTTGATGGCGAAAAAGGTACAATTCTAACCGCTAGCGATACATTACTTACGGTGAACCCACCTAACATAGCCGGTGATTCAATAAGGATAAAACTACGTGTAGAGGGTGCACTCTTGTATGCTGAATACTATCCATATAAGTTGATGTATGCGGCTGAGGAATATGGTGGGTTCGATGACTACGATGATTGTTACGGACTTGCATGTGATACAAATGAGAACCTTTACGTATCGGTGAGAAGTCGCAAAGTTATAATGGTAACACCCGATGGTGAACAGCATGATTATGCAACAACAAGCTTTGAAAAAGCTTCCGCAATGCGAATGGGTCCAGAGGGTTATATATACTATGTCAACATCCTACCCTATGTATTCCGCATATTACCAGGTGGTGGTAGCGATGAGCTATTTGTGGTATTACCAGGTGGTGTATACGATCTTGACTTCGACCAATACGGTAACCTATACTGTGGTGGTAACGGGCAAGCTATATATCGGGTGAAATCCGACCGTAGCTACGAGATAGCTGCTGATTATTCTGGTATAGATATAAAAGCTGTACGGGTGTTCAACGGTTATCTATATGTAGGTGGTGACTCATCCGACCATAAGTGTATCTGGCGTAACCAGATAGTATCGGAGGATTCACTCAGCACACGTGAGCTCTATTTTGACTGGTCCTCATATTTTGGTGCATATGATATATTTTCTATAACGTTTGATATCAATGGTAACATGTATGTTGGTACTGATGCACCTGAGGCGATAATCATTGTACGTCCGGATAAAAGCTATACACCTCTATATCCAGGTGTACTTGAACCCCAAACCTATACCCTCTGTTGGGGTAACAGAGAATACTTATATGTGAATCGGCGTAGCGATGATCCATCAAAAAAGAGGATTATAAGGATTAATATGTTAGATAAGAGGGGAGCCCCATATTATGGGCGTCAACTTTAATCTACATGTTTTTAGCAAAAAGGAGGTAACATGAGGTTAGTTTATTGCATGTTGGTAGGGTTAGTGGTTGCTGGTGTTGCTGCTGGTGAGTGGGTATTCGACCACGTACTATATGACTTCGAGCTACCACAAGATAACGCGTATGGTGTACACGGTGTGGTTGTGGACCCTGAGGGTAAAGTATGGATTGCACTACATGGTGCGATAACCTCTGATCCGGTTATCGATTCTGAGACAGGTGATACACTTGGCTGGTATCGTCCTATATACATACTGGATCCAGAGACTGGTGAACATGTCGACTTTTCGCCACTTAAAATACTCGAGCTATGGGATGGTACACTCGACACTTTATGGACAGGTAGTCCACACAATGGTAGCGGTAAGGGTATAACTCTTGATAACGATGGTAACATACTTTACTCATCATGGGCCACATTGTATCGTATTGACTATCATACGGGGCAATGTTTGAACCGTTTCATACCGTCATCGGTTGGTTTACCCATGTCATCGATCACGGAAGCTGTACAGGATACGAATGGATTCATATATCTGAGTTACGTACTGGGGGGTGACAAACCCATAATCATACTGGATAATGATTTCAACTATATCGGTAACGCAGTCGATACAGTGGGTTACATCAACCGCTCATTGGTGGTATCACCCGATGGTAAAGACATATGGACAGGCTCCACATGGCTGGGTATTGGTATTGTCCATTGGCATAGTGATATACCCGGTGTGCTACCATACACGCCAGTTGATACGTTTGGTACATGGGATTCGATATATGTGGAATCTGTCTACGTTGATGGCGAATGGCATGACACCGCATATTGGGCATACGATGTAGACCTATGGCCTGAATGTCTCGATGTAGGACCTGATGGTAACTTATGGGCAGGTTGTACACAGCTGGCATGGACACAGGATTATGAAAATGCACCTATAGGTAGCCGCTGGTATGTGTTCGATATCAACACACATGAGATACTCTATACGGTTGGTATACCAATGGGTGATCCACATGCTGGTGGGGTGATGAACCCACGTGGTGCCGCATGGAGTGCCGATGGTAACATACTCTACTTGGCAGATTATGATTACAACATTGTAACCGTATGGCGTGCGGTTGGGGTTGAAGAAAAGCATGATATCGGGTTGTTTAATCTCACCCTTAAGCCGAATCCGGCCAAATCCACCAGGGAGATAACGATAACGTTTACACTTACAAAGGAAGGGGTTGTCGATCTCAAAGTTTACGATGTAGCAGGTCGTGTGGTAAAAACACTCATCAATAAGCATATGGCACCTGGTACCCACAAGGTGCGGTTCGATGCTTCACGGTTACCACCAGGTACGTATTTCTGTCGTATGGCGTTCGATGGCAAGGCGACCACACAGAAGATGCTACTTGTTAAGTGATCGCATATCCAAAAGGGGGTCGGTGGCCATCGCTGACCCCCCTTTTATTATAAAATGTAAACCGGGTGAGGAGGAATGATAAAAAATGTGATGGTAGGTATTGGAATATCTTTATCCACCAGCACAGCGATATTTGGCTGGGTACCGGGTGAGCTACCACGTAATTACACATTTGATGGTGTATTCGATTCATTAGTCATCATGCCACACGGTATTGTAGTCGATCGGTACAACCGCATCTGGATTGGCTGCTATGGTAGCTGCCCACTTATTGTCAAAAACCCTGATGGTACACAGGCAGCTTTCTCGCCCATCGACAGTGTGGTGATACCCGGCGATACTGTTATATTCCTCGATAGAAACTGTCGTGGTATGGCGTTAGATCACGAAGGTAACATCCTCTATGTTAAAGGTAATATTCTCATCAAGCTCGATGTGGAGACAGGTGAAGGTATCGCCAGATGGACAGGCCCTGGCACGTTGACGAAACCTGCTGTCGATACGTTTGGTTACATCTATGTGGGTACGGTTGTTGGTGTCACCCCGATACATGTGTTGGATCCGAGCACATTTGAATTAATATATACGATCGATTTGACACCAGCCGCCGCGTATGCAAGAGGTATAGAAGTGTCCAAGGATGGTAAAGACCTATGGACTGGTAACCTCAACCCCGGCGGCCCGGTATACCATTACCACAGCGATATACCGGGTGTACTTCCGTATGATTTAGTGGAGGAAATCTCTATCGATGATTACGGTAACCCAATATTTCAGTTCACGATAACGACAGTCGATTGGGGGCCTGACAACACTTTATGGTGTTCACACGAGACAGAAGATCCGCAACTACAGTCACAGAATGGGCTTGTGGTACTGAATTACAACACTATGGAGTATGCCACCTTGTATATGCCGGAGGTACCTGAGGGAAGTTACAACGGGCCACGTGGTGTCGCGTTTAGCCTATCCGGTGACACCGCATATGTGGTATCATTCAACGGCCACAGGGTGTGGCGATATGTTGTCACCACAGGTGTAGAAGAACACAACCAGGTAGCTTGTTGCTATAGGTTAGAGAATTATCCTAATCCGTTCCGTTATACCACAACGATTACATTTACATTGTTTAAGGATGGGTTTGTCGACTTGAAAGTTTACGATATCAATGGCCGTATTGTGAAGACATTGATAACCCGGCACATGACACCAGGTAGCTACGAGGTGCAGTTCGATGCAACCACATTACCTTCAGGTACGTATCTTTGTCGTATGGAAGTGGATGGTCGGGTTACAACACTTAAGATGTTGGTTGTAAAATAATAGTGTAGGAGATATCTCTCATATGGTAACACCAATAAGGACGTGGGCTGTAAGCCCTTTTCTCTTATTGTGCCAAATTTTATCCGCAGGTATTAACGAAGAGTTTCGTGCGACATGGGCAGTCACATGGGACATATACAGCCCATACGGTAACCCAGGAGCCAGCCAACGCCTATGTCGACAGGTGATGGAACGCCACAAACGTGCCAACATGAACGCTGTGTTATGGCAAGTACGGCAGAACGGTGAAGTATATTATCCATCATCGTACGAACCTTGGGGAAGATACATCGGGCATCAGGATCCAGGCTATGACCCGCTCGCATACGCTATAGAGGAGGCACACAAACGTGGGCTTGAACTCCATGCGTGGGTTAATGTGTTCCACGTATCAGCATTCGACCCTGGGGCACCTGCTTATGAGCATCAGAATTGGATATGCAGGGACGGCTATGGACGGCCGATGACATCACACAGGTGGTTTTCGCCCGGCCTCGACTCCGTACGAAACTATACGATAAAGGTTATAATGGAGATTGTACGTAACTACGATATAGATGGCATACACCTCGATTATGTAAGATGGAGCGAATATACAAGCACCAAAGAGGGTGAATTGCTGGCAAAGTCCATCCCCGAGGAACGTTCACTCGATGGCTTCATAACACCTGAGCTGTTGAAAGCATTACAGGAGGCACCACCCCGTAACCGTTACCTGTACGATATTGAGCACCCATGGGATACTGTGCCACCGGAGGGGTTCGAAACATGGGAGGATTGGTGGCGCTGGTCAGTCACCGAATTTGTACGTGAATTGCACGATTCCATACAGGCGGTGAAGCCATGGGTACGCCTATCAGCAGCAGTTTTGGGTAGATACAATTGGGGTAGCTGGCAAGCCTACGGTAGGGTTTTTCAGGATGCAGCATTATGGTTTAACGAAGGTTATGTTGACCAGCTCACCCCTATGCATTACCATTGGACGACACCTGCAGAGTTTTACAATATGCTATGTGGTGAATATCACTGTTGGGAACCATGGATCCAAGAAGGCATAGCAGCTGGCCGGCTATACACCGTGGGGCCGGGTTCGTATATCCTCGACATGTATGGCGCGTGGGATAACCATCCCGCTATCGTGGATACATGTAGGACCATATCATGGGTGGATGGATTCCAATTCTTCAGTTACGCTACATGGTGTAGCCATGACTACTGGGATGAAGCTGGTAGCACATTCTTCAACCGTAAAACCAAGATACGTGCAACGAGGTTAATAGATAGCATACCACCGGAACCGGTGCAGATTGAACTAAATAAGATCGACTCTTTAACATATGCGATAACCGTTTTGCTGGGGTTTGTCGCCTCAGATACGAATTACTGGTTCGCTATATACAGGTCACCTGATAGCATTATTGATGTATCGAACGACGATATCGTACACATACATTTTGGTGATAGTAGCTTCACTTACGTGGATAGTTTCGACGGTACACAGGATTACAACGGTAAATACTACTATGCTGCTACAGTGTTTGATAGATACTGGAACGAATCCGACATATCGAATGTTGAAGTGTCCGACTCGATACCGTCGTTTGCACCTATCGTCGTGTACACGATACCTGCAGATAGTGACTCAATATCTATCGCAGATAGTATAATTGTGGGGTTCTCCAAAACCATGGATACGACGTCGTTTGATGACACCACGATAAGTATTGAACCCCATATTGGTATTGCGCAACTGCTATGGTCGAATGGTAACAAAACGCTAACAATTGTACCTGATGGATATTTCCAGTATGATACATGGTATGAACTAACCATACAGCCATCGGCAAGGGACATAAATGGTAGGGCGCTTGATGGTAACGCTGACGGTATAGAGGGTGACCCGTTTGTACTGCGGTTCAAGACGTTTGCGCGTGACGATATACCACCACATATCGTGTATACGTATCCGACCAGTGGTGAAGATAGTTTCGACATACAAGACGTAATCACGGTGGTGTTTGACGAACTCATAGACACCAATACGTTGGATACCGTAAGTGTCAGGCTATACTGTGGATGGACCATGTTACCGATAGCGTTTACACATACGGTGATGCATGGTAAGTCAATCTTATGCATACAGCCTAAGCAACCGTTCACCCCCAACACCGACTATACGGTGTTGTTATCACATACACATGCTATAACAGATACTGCAGGTAATCCCATGTCATCATATGTGGTGATCAACTTCCACACAGCAGATGTAACCTATACCGAGCTGGTGATGATAGAAGATTTCACACCGCTTGGAACATGGTGGCAACCCGAACAGAGTGGGTCAACACATGGCATCTATGCACTTAATACGGAATGGGGTTATACCGGCGAAGTTTATCCACCAGCATCTACACCAGCCCAATCCGCATACTTGCAGTATGAATGGAACGAATCCGACCCACCATGGTTGCTTAGGGAGTATCTTGCAGGTGGTGCACCACGTGAGATAATATTTGATACCACCTATGTGTTGCAATGCTATGTTTTTGGTGATTGCAGCTATAACAAGTTTAGGTTCTGTGTCGACGATAGTACCATGGATCAGTCGCAGTTTCATGAAGTTTCAAAATGGATAACCTTGGACTGGTACGGCTGGCGGTTGGTGGAGTGGCAGCTTAACGATCCCAACAGTGTCGGATACTGGACGGATGATGTAGGTGATGGTACATTAAATCCGCCGTTGAGGTTTGATAGCTTCCAGCTAACACATGAGGTTGGTGATTCCATCAGTGGTGTGATATACATCGATGAGCTACGGCTTGTGAGGAAAGCTCAGATAGGTGTGGAGGAACCCTCCACCACCTGTGTGACATTGGGTAACCATCCCAATCCGTTCAATACTAAAACGAGTATAGTATTCTCGTTACCCAAACCCGGTGTGGTTGAACTCACAGTGTACGATGTTACAGGCCGTGTAGTGGCTACACTTGTTAATGGGTTGATGGGTAAAGGGCGACACGAGGTTACCTTCCATGCACCCAATGATATGGCGGCTGGGGTGTACTTCTACTCGTTGAGGTTTGATGGCAAATTATTTACAAACAAACTACTCCTCGTGAGGTAAGTGGTGACAATCTTAACTATTCTCTTGATTTCGTATCAACCCATGTACGAGTTGAATAACGAGGAGTTTCGTGCGGTATGGGTTATCACATGGGAGCAACTCGACCCTGTTTGGCCACACCCGGATAACAGGGATAGGATATGTGAGATACTGGATAACATAAAAGCTGCAAACATGAACGCAGTATTGTGGCAGGTACGTCAGAACGGTACCGCATACTATAGGTCATCTTATGAGCCGTTCGGTAAATACATGTTTTACAGTGATCCAGGTTACGATCCGTTCGCGTATGCGGTTGAACAGGCGCATGCGAGGGGGTTGGAGATACATGCATGGATGAACGTGTTCGAATGTAGGGGTGCAGCGATAGGGTCACCAGCATATGAACATCCGGAATGGGTCTGCAGGGACGAAAATGGTAACCCCATGCCTGATAGGATAGCGGCACTTTCGCCAGGATTATCGGAGGTACGAGAATATTTGATAAATGTTGCTATGGAGATCGTAAGGAATTACGATATAGATGGGTTGCATCTCGACTATGTTCGATGGAATGAGTTTACCACCCCAGAACGTACCGAACAACTCAAACAGCTTATGAAAGAAGGGTTAACCCCAACCGATATGATGCACGAATTTGTTCATAACAAAAAGGGACGCTACCTGTACGATGTTGAACATCCATATAAGGCAGGTGTACCCGAAGGGTTTGACACATGGGAGGATTGGTGGCGCTGGTCGGTTACCGAATTCGTACGTGTGCTACACGATTCCATACAGGCGGTGAAGCCATGGGTACGCTTATCAGCAGCAGTTTTGGGTAAATACAATTGGGATACATGGCAAGCTTATGGTAGGGTATTCCAAGATGCAGCATTGTGGTTCAATAATGGCTATGTGGATCAGTTGATGCCAATGCATTATCATTGGACCACTCCGGATGGGTTTTATGATGCATTAACTCGATGGGAACCCTCAATCCAACCCGGTATAAACGAGGGACGGTTATACACCGTAGGGCCGGGTTCGTATAAATTTTCCTTAAATGGTGTATGGGCTAACCATCCATGGGTGATCGAAACCTGTAGAGGGTTTACGTGGGTGGATGGGTTCCAATTCTTCAGTTACAGGTGGTGGGATGACCACCAATACTGGGTAGAGGCGAGTAAAACCTTCTTCATGCAAAAGACGAAGATCAGGGCGATAGGCCTGATTGATAGTATACCGCCGGAACCACCAGCAATTAGTGTGAGTAAATTGGGCCCCTTAACGTATGAGATTAAGGTGACACCACCCGATGAGATGGCAGCAAAGTGTTGGGTTGTAATTTATCGATCACCCGATAGTATTATAGATGTGGATGAAGATGAGATCGTCGATATATACTTTGGTGATACAACATTCGCACATGTGGAGAGGTTCGACAGTTACACAACCCAAGATAAACATTTCTATGCCGCAACAGCTATCGATAGGTACTGGAATGAATCACCGATATCAAACATAGTGCAGATCAACATAACAAAGATGATGCATTATAAACCTATTTATAAGATGACATATGATGAGATAGATAAGCTCCTGAAGGAAATAAGTAAAAAGAAATGGACAATTTCGGAGAGGATTAACTTCTACTCGGAAAGGTTTTTAGGTACTCTGTATAACTTCCAGTGTGTAGGTGATGGCCCTTACGCTATGGTTGAGAATTGGCCATTGGTGAACTTACGTGAAACTAACTGTATGGCACTATGTGAACACGTATTGGCGATGGCGATATCGGATTGTTGGGATAATTTTTTCAACAATCTGCTCCATATACGGTACAAGGATGGTATAATCGGTATCAAAACACGTAACCACTACACGATGGCGGATTGGTTGCCCGAAAATCGTTGGCTACTTGATGACGTCACCAGACGTATAGGCGGAAAGTATACGCGATCGGTGACAAGGACGATATCACATAGAAAGTTTCTTAAAAATAAAGGTATAGAGGATATGCAATACGTGAAACCCGATCGCAAGCTTACGATAGATTATGTACCGATGGATGTGCTGTTGATGGTCGAAGACAGTGTGAAGGCTGGCGATATAGGAGCGTTAATCTATGCGAATAGGGATGACATATTTTCTGCACATATGGTGATCGTAGCAGAGAAGGGTGGTAGGAAATACATCCGTGAAGCCAGCCGCAAAAAGGGTACGATCGACACCCCTTATGAGGAATGGGTCAATACAATGAAGGCAACCAACAAATATCTTGGGATGGCTTTCATGAGGGTACGTGACGAGCTCAACAAACCCGGCAAAATCATACTACCGTGGGAGATACATAAACTGAAGGCGCGATTGGATGAAGACGGGGGTGAGCTACTTCGGTAATAGGAACCCCAAATGGGTGAGACATGATATGCTCGATATAGTGGGACATAACTGTAATTTCGTCCTGCATACATTTTCGGAATTTGATAGGCTGTTCTACAAGGATACTATGAAAGCGATCGTTGATATATCGCATGAAGTTGGGCTTGAAGTTTATGTCGATCCATGGGGGGTTGGTAACGTATTCGGTGGCGAACCGTTCTCAAAAATAGTGAACGAGTACGAGATATGTCAGGTAGATAATAAGTTCAACCCACTACCGGCAGCTTGTGTTAACAACCCTAAATTTGTCGAATTCATGTATCGCTGGATAGAAGATGTGAAATACATCGGTGGTGATGTATTGTTCTGGGATGAGCCACATTTCTATAACCCAGATAGTGGTTGGGCATGTAGATGTAAATACTGTCAGGAGGAGTTTAAGAGAGTATTCGGCTATGATATGCCTGAAACTTCCAATGCTGATATTCTGAAATTCAAAGAACTGAGTATAGTGAGGTTTGTGAAGCAGCTTGCAGAATATGGTAAGGGATTAGGTATGCGATCCGCTGTATGCCTGTTACCACAGGAGAGTGAGAAATCCAACGTTGACGATTGGGAAAAAATAGCAGCAATAGATAGTATCAATATCATAGGTACAGACCCCTACGAATACCATAGGACGGATTTCATCGATAGAATAAGAGGTTACGCAAATAAGATATACAATATAGCGAGTAAGTTTGCTAAGGATGGACAGCTATGGGTACAGTGTTTCTCTATAAAGGAAGGTGAGGAATGGAAAGTCAGAAAGGCGGTTGAAACCATCTATGAGGCAGGTATCAGGAACATAGGGGCATGGAGCTACGAAGGTACAAGCTACATGTCGTACGTAAGATCCGACAACCCCAAGAAGGTGTGGGAGACGTTAAAAGAAGCATATGGAAGATGCATTTCATTGGCATCCAAATAAATATCGTTTTCGGTAACGAGGAGGTAATATGCTAAAAGTTTATGTGGTAGGGTTAGGTAAACCAAACATGGAGATAGGGTGGCCTTACCATGATTTCGATGTCGTAGCCGCTATGAAAGAGTACAAAGAGAAATTACAAAGGATAGGTGAATCCAAAGGGATAGAATTTCGTGGCTATGATGTGCCAGAAAAGGAGAGCCATATAATCCAGTTACTGGATAGGTTAGAAAATGAAAATTTCGATGCTGTTTTGGCAATAAGCTTAACTGCTGAGTTTGCATCGTTAGGGCCATCTATTTTCAAGATAGCAGATAGTGGGTTACCTACTGTGGTTTATACTAAACCGTTCAGCACGTACTGGGATGGAGCAGGTCGGTTGTATAAAAGTGGATATAGAGTTGTAGTCTGTGACTCGAACAATATCGAAGACGTTGCCCCTATATTTGACGTAGTGAAGGCGATTGTGAGGCTCAAGCATACACGATTATTACTATTAAAGGACTATGATTATGACATCAAATGTATGGATCCAAGGATCAAGGAACCAAGATGGATGGGTCCATCGTATTTTAAAAGATTAAAAGAGATATTTGGTATCGAAACAGTAAAGCGTAGCATCCCAGATGTCTTTCGTTATTATGAACAGATAAAAGAAACCGATGCGAAGCTGCTGGCAACAGAGGCTATAAATGTATCAGATGGCGTATTTGGGCCTACAGAGGAGGAGGTAGCTAAAGCAGCGAGATTATACTTAGCTGTCAGAAATATGATGAAAGATACCGGTACGAATGCGGTGACCATCGACTGCCTTAGTAGTATAAGACATAAGACATTACCTATAAGTCCTTGTTGGACGATATCAAGGTTGAATGACGAAGGTATACCCGCCGGTTGTGAAGCAGACGTTGAGTCACTTATAACCCTATGTTTTTGTCACTATTTAGCGGATAGACCCGGATTCCAGGGCGACCCTGTCATAGATGAGAGTAGTAATAGGATAATATTCGCACACTGTACAGCTGCAACAAGCCTTATGGGGGATGGGGAACCACATTTTGGGTACAGATTTAGGACACAGACGGAATCATCCCGTGATGTAGCTATAGAAGCAGATATGAAAGAAAACGAGGAAGTCACTATATTGAAGCTTATTGGTATTATGGGAGCGAAATCCGTGTGCTGGCCAGAGATAACAGTTTATAAGAGGTTTGAGGGATACCACCTGCTAGCCTACAAGGCGAAAACCGTCAAAGTGGATAAGCTCGGGTGGGGATGCAGAACAAAAGTAGCTATAGAATTGACATCAGATGAGATTGAAAACTTCAAGCGTAACTTCTACGGTCACCATAGGGTGCTTCTGTACGGTGACTATGTGAAACAACTGCAACTATTAGCCAGCTTCTTAGGTATAAACTTTGTGAACAAGCTATATCTGGAAGTTAAATAGATCTGTGACATCGACATAATCAAGTTCGTCTATTGTAATATCACAGCTATGATGTATTTTAGATAATTGGAGGTCAGATGAAGAATATGACGCATAGTTTGGAAGATTATCTTGAAACTATCTGGTTATTGAGCCGCGAACGTAAGGTTGTACGTGTGAAAGATGTTGCTAGCCGTTTGGGGGTGACAACTTCATCGGTGGTTGAAGCCCTCCATAACCTCGAGCAACGTGGGCTCATCATCCACGAACGCTACGGTTATATTGATCTCACCCCTGAAGGTGAAACCTCCGGTGCGCTCATCTATAACAAACATTCGTTACTTTACGAATTTCTCACCCGTGTATTGGGTGTATCACCAGAGGTTGCCGACCGTGATGCATGTAATATTGAACACTACATAAGTATGGAGACACTTGAAAAGCTATCTGAATTTATGAAGTCTTACAATACCCAATAATCTGGATTATCTACCGCTATATTAGCATATTCAAATTCGAAATTGTCGAGCGATTAGGACTCTTAGTACAATACATTTCAAGCTTTATTTAGCAGTGGGTTCACTTTTACCTTGCATAATACGATAGATATTTTCTACACCGTGATTGTCGCTTTTCTTTAGGTTTTTCTCTATCTTCTCGAGCAATTCCTTTGAATCATAAGGTTTACGAATGAAATCGTCCGCCCCTGCTCGTATACATTCATCTTCGATCTCAATCGTACCCATTGCGGTAATGGCAACGATGGGGATGTCTCTCGTTATGGGGAGTTCTTTTAACCTTTTGATCACTTCTAACCCATGTGTATCCGGTAGGAACATGTCCATTAAGATCAGGTCCGGCTTTTCCTTTATTGCAATCCTTATGCCGTCGTTACCATTCTCTGCTGTTAGAACCTGATACTTATTTGCTTCGAGTCTCACCTTGATAAGGTATAACTGATCGGGTTCATCCTCTATCAATAATATCTTCGCCATTTATGCTCCTTAATAACATAACTAACCCCCAACCTTTAACTTATTATGCTAAACACGCAACTTTCTAAGCATCTCATCTGCATCACTTGCATCTCCAGGATAAAATGCTACGTTCGCAATAAATTGTAATCCCACCCCCATATCTTGTTTTGATATGAATGCACTTAATTTCTGTGTAGCCTCATCCATTACGTCTACTGCATCCTCTCTGTTGGTATTGGTTAGGATAACAAGTATCTCTCCAGTATCGGTAAATATGATATCGTCCCCCTTCTCCACAACATTTTTAATAACCTCCGCACTGTCCTTGAGTAATTTTCTTGCTTTTTGAGGTAGTTGATTCGATAATTCTTTGAAATTGACAAACTCAAATAGGATAGCTGCTAGTTGACTGTTATCTTTTAATGCATGTTTTATACCTTTTAAGAGACGTTCTTTGAGAATCTCATCTGAACTTAACTTCGGGAGCGAAAAATAGAAATTCGATCCCTTCCCCGGTTTGCTCTTGACCCAGATTTTGCCTTTGTGTAGTTCAATGATTCCCTTGGAAATTGTTAGACCCAGGCCTACCCCTTTTGTACCGGGGCCGTACTTTCGGTTGAATTGAGTGAATTTATCAAAAACCCTAGGTAAATCTTGTTCGGAAATTCCAATCCCCGTATCTTGAACTGAGACTACCACTTCATGGTCTCTCTCCTCACAGGTGACTGTAATCTTACCTTTTGGCGTGAATTTAATAGCGTTAGAGAGGAGGTTCACCAGAACACGGTTAATCTCGTGAGGATCACAGTAGAGATTTACAGCTCGAGCTGGAAGTTCATAACGCAATGCAATTCCTTTCTCTTTTGCCTGATGTTTGAAATCGTCAACGGTGCTTTTGATCAGATCAGTAAAATTTACAAGCCTCTTCTCCAACTGCATCATACCTGATTCGATCTTTGAGATATAAAATAGAGAATCTATTATACTCGTGAGCCTCTCAGTGTTCCTCCATGCGGCATCTAAGATGTGCTTTTGTTTCCCAGCAAGCTCCCCTGGGATGCCATCAATAAGGAGGCTTATCGCTTCCTTCATGATGGAGAGTGGGGTCCTAAGTTCGTGGGAGATAGCGGCAATGAATGCATTTTTCAATTTATCTATTTTTTTACGCTCAGTAATGTCGCGGATTAGTACGAAATAAGCGGGCTTTCCTTCCCATTCGATTTCCATTGTGCAGGTCTCCCCTATCCTCTTTTCACCTGTGGCGGAGAAGATCTCAATTTCAGTTGTTTCCCCTGGGATGATTGGAAAGCTTAGGAAAGAATTCAGAAGCTCCTCTTTCTTACAACCCAAAAGTAGGCATGCGACGGGGTTAACAAAGAGAACTTTACCCTCTTTGTCTAGGAGCAGAACACCATCTGGATATTTATCCACAAGGATGGCAAGATTGCGTCGCTCTTCCTCAATTTGTTTCTTTGCTTCGAGAATTTGGTGTGACCGCTTTTCTACCAGTTTTTCAAGGTGATCTTTATAAGTTTGTAACACTTCTTCTATTTTTTGGCGTTGCAAGATCTCCGCATCCCGTTCTCTTAAAAGACGACGGGCATACACCAGAAACCCTATAGCCAGAGTGAGCATAGCAAAAAGGAGTGTGTCTAACTCTAACCTGTCATGAAGTATGATGAAATCAATCGCCTTATTCCCAAATTTATACACGATCTCTATTATGAGGAAGAGCATTACAACGACAATACTTAAAAGAAATAACAATAAATACCTTCTTTTTTTACTGCCTAACTCCATCCCACTACTATGACCTTCTCCTAAAAACTATAAATACACGTCCTACAGTGTAATCCCTTACCACAAAAGGAGATCGAGCATCTAAAACTACCTCATCTGAAACATGAAAAATATTACCTAAAATGCACCCTCTTCGATAAAAATAAAACTTATAAAAAAATAATTTACACTGACCTTCTTCCCTCACTTTTTAAAAATTTAAGCCCTATACAAGTTCCCACAACCCCCAATAGTTCAACATTTTGTATCAAAATGATACAGAAATTGTCTGAATCTTGTGGATTTGTACCCTATATCTTGGGCTACTTGTTTCCACAGTTTACCCTCTTTACGTAGCATTATCGCGTACATCATTTTTAGGTTACGTAAATACCTACCGGGAGTCACTCCGTATGCGTTTTTAAAGTGGCGGATTATCGTAAATCTGCTTTTGTTAAAAATATCTTGCAGCTGTTTAGTAGAATGTAGTTCACAGAAATGTGTATCAATATAGGATTTAACCTGTTCCGCAAAAGATCCGCCACTGTATGGGCATAACCATAGTACCCCGATATACTTCCCTTCTTTGTCCTTGAGAAATGTTTTCAATTTCGATATCGCTTCATCTAATGTACTGAATTCGAGCTTGTATCTTTCGATTGCCATCTTTATTTCTGTCTTAATCTTTCCAATAATCTTTTGGCCAATGTATCGTATGGGTTAGCTTCTATCCATTTCTCTAACACAAACATCGCCACCTGTGTATCACCACGTTGCATCGCCATCTGGTACATACCACCTATGACATCAGGATTACGTAACACTCCACGCAACATCTCATATGCTTTATTCATATCACCTTTACTTAGGTACAAATGGGCCAACCCATAGTATCCGTATGGCGAATTCGCATCCGTTGCCTGTGCCATACGGTAATTCTCTTCCGCCTTTATGGTGTCACCCTTCAAGCGATACGATTCACCCAACCAGAAGTAGTCCTCTGCGGAGAGCTGTTCACCCTTTTTCTGCTTCTCCTTTATGTAAGCAACAAACTTATCAGGTGCACCCATCCGCAGGTACGCCTCCCTAAGGTAGTACCCAATCGGCATGTATTCGGTGGCTCTTTTGCTAAATTTTTCTGCCTTTGTGAAGCACTCGGCTGCACGTGCATACTGACCACGCCGATAATACTCCATACCTAGTAAGAAATACATTGTTGTGTAGTTAGCAAGTAACCTCTGCAATGTTTTATCGTCCTTCTGCACATTTTCATCAAATATTGACCGATACCTATATACTCTGTTAAGTAACGAATCCGTACGTGCAAGGTCGAACCCTGCCGAATCCTTAGGCACCAGCCGTTGCACCATACCCTCCCATCTGAGGTAAGGCTGGTAGGGGTCAGCTACCGAGCGTGCTACTGTCATCGATATGTAGATTGGTATCCTACCTTTATAGTTAGTACATACGAGTTGAGCAAACTCCTCCGCCGGTATCAAATACTCCTTGGGTAACATCACCCAGTACTTCTTGGGTAGCACCCTCATATAATCTGATGGCGATATGATCACCTCTTCAGGTGAAAAGTATCGCTGATACTCAGGTGGTAAGAACTCGCGCCTTATGTATGCAGGTACGGTTTTTTCAAACCTTATCCCTGCATTGCTTGCAATGATATCACGCATGGCAATATCCTGTATCTGTATGGTATGTTTGGGGTCGAACTCATCATCCTTTATCATCGGCATCGGCAACAGATTATGTATCTCGTAGTCGGAGAAGCTCAGAAATACGCTATCCTTAGCCAGCTCCTTCTTCAACTGTATAATGAACCAGTCCGTATTCAGTAGTGATAAATTAGCAATACGTACGGATTGCTTGAACCCCCTCACCCATTGTACAAACCACAGTGGAAACGTATCGTTATCACCATTAGTAAACAGTACGCTATTATCCTTACACGATGCAAGCAAGTTATATCCGTAATCCTCAGCTATGTACAGGTTATACCTGTTAGCATGTGAATACATGTTGAAGATTAGGGGCACCACCCCCATGATAGCTAACATCGGTGTTATAGCTCTGCGGTAACGACGTAACTGATCCAATATCTCATACCCCGCAATCCCCAAGAATATGCCAAACAGCAGGAACGATGCACCAAAGAAATAGTGGCGCTCACGTACCTCATCGGGTTCATGTTTGGGGTTAGGATCTGATGGCGAAAACTTAAAGTTCACGTACAGCACCACGCCTGCACTCGTAAGGAAGTATACAGTGAATAGCAACACAAACAACTCCGGGTGATACTTATACAACAGGAACATACCCCAGAACCCACCGAAAATAAACATCAACGCCAACATTAACGATATAAACCGTATCCCATAGGGGTATTGACGTGAATTCCATGCAGTTTCACGCGGGTATACCCCATATTGCCACAATAGATATCTACCATAGAACTTAAACTGTTCGTAAAATGCACGTGGTAACGAATATCCCGTTTTTATCTGTGTGTTACGTGGAAAGAAATACCACTTACCATATTGCTCGCGATTGAATACACGCATTATGCTCTTCCAATCCTTGGGTGCAACCTCGTTTATTGGTGGTTCCTGTGCCGCACGTATCTTTAGGTAGAAGTACGGTGTCCATGCAGTTAGAATTACCACCGGCAGTATAAGTGCATGTACTGAACGTCTCATCCTATCCCAATATGGTAACAATCCCAGTAACGTTATCCCAAACAGTACCGCACCCGCCATGGTGAAGTCCAGGCGCCACGGTTTTGCACTGTATGCCCTTATCGCACCCACTATTATGAAGTAGAGTACAATGAGCATAATTATCTCCTTGAAGTAAGGTTTAAGATCACGCCTCCGTACAAATAGCGCAAACAACAGTACTGCTGGTGCCGCCAGTATACCCGTAAAGTGTACGGTAACACTTAATGCACTCAAATACGCTATAAGTAGTATATATTTGATAGCATCTGGCTCATCTTTATGATCGTACCATTTAATTGCAAGGAACAAGTTAAACGTTATCAAAAACGTAGCCAACACATATGCTTCACTTTCCACCGCATTCCACCATGGTGTAAATGAGAAAGCCCCTATAGTGGCACCCAAAAATGCAGCCGTATGGGCGGTTATGTGGTCCCACACATCTGCAAACCTATTCTTCCTTACCGCTATTATTATACGCAGTATAAAATAGTATATAAACGTGGCACTTATCGCCCCAAGTATGGTAGATAACAGGTTGGACCGTAACGCAATATCACGTACTGGGATTACTAACATCGCGAACTTACGTAACAATACATGTAGTGGTGAGCCTGGCGGATGCGGTATCCCGAGTATGTTTGCACACGAAAGATATTCACCACAATCCCAAAACGATACCGTAGGTGCCACCGTAATCCTGTATATTATCCAGATCCAGACAAAGAACAGCCAAAACCCAATATTTATCTCCTTGCGGCTCATTTATCACCTCCTTTAAGTAAGGCCTTTGCATGTTGTAATGCTGTATCGCTTATCTTCTTACCTGCAAGCAAGTATGCAATCTCCTGTATACGTTCTTCGTCTGATAACGGTGCCAACCTTGTACATGTACGTTCTTTGGTGACTTCCTTCCATACCTTAAAGTGGCGTTCACCTTTGGATGCTATCTGTGGTAGATGTGTGATACATATTATTTGATGGCTATCCGCAAGCCTATCCATACGCTCACCCACTATATCGGCAATCCTACCGCTAACCCCTGCATCTATCTCGTCAAACACCAATATAGAGATGGTATCCCTTTCCGCCAGTATCGACTTAAGTGCCAACATCGTTCGTGATAGCTCACCACCTGATGCTATCTTGCGAAGTGGCCCCAACGGTTCGCCTGGATTTGCGGAGAATAGGAATTCAACCTTATCTTTACCAGTGGCATCTATTTCTTTTGTTTCGATTCTCACCCTAAACCTCGCATTAGGCATACCCAGCGCACGTAATTCAGTCTCTACCTTTTGCTCGAGCTGATGTTTACCAGTACGACGTAACTCCGAAAGTTCACCCGCTAATCTTTCCACTTCCTCACGAAGTTCATGTTCACGCTGTCGAAGCTTATCAACCTCCATCTCACCTAAATCTAAGCTTGCCAGTTCCTGCTTTAACTTTTCGTAATATTCGAGCAACTCCTTAACACTGGACTTACCATAGCGACGTTTCGCCTCCTGTAGCTCCATATACCTGCTACGTAGTGCATCCAGTTCATCGGGTGAGTACTCAATATTTGATTTAATATCCTCAAGAAATGGCACGATATCTTCCAACTCGTAAAGTATGGACTCAAGCTGTGAAAGATACCTATCTGCGCCATCCACATATTGTTGAAGTGAACCCCATTTTTTCACAATTTGGTTAATTTTATCGAGTACCGCTTCTTCGTCCGCATATAGTAAATCGTAAAGCTCATTCACCAAGCTAGCGATCGTTTCACTGTTCTCCAGCAACTTAATCCTTGACACAAGCTCCTCTTCTTCGCCCTCGTGTAGGTTGAGCTTCTCGAGTCGCTCAATCTCAAACTTATAGAAATCGGCTTTCTCACGCATATCGCTTAGTCGATTAAGTAAGCTATCCAGTTCGCGTCGCTGTTTGACCCATTCTTCCCATATGTGGGTGAGTTGCTCCCTTTTTGCTTCAATATCAAGGAACGCATCTAAAAACAGTAGGTGATTTCTGGGGTCAAGTAATGACTGATGCGTATGCTGGCCATGGAAATCGCATATCGTCTCCCCTATCTCACGTAACACCTTAATTGGTACAGGGGATGCATTTACCCATGCACGGCTTCTACCATCGCGTGTGATTGTACGTTTAAGGAATAGCTCATTTTGTTCAAAACATATACCCCAGCGGTTTGCTATGTGGTTAGCAAAGTCGTCTGCTACTTGGAAATACCCCTCAACGGTGGCTACATCCGTACCTGCCCGTATGTCGTCCGTACTAGTCTTACCACCCAGTAACACTTCGAGTGCATGCACAAATATGGTCTTACCTGCACCTGTCTCACCGGTTACAATATTAAGACCAGATGCTAAGTCGATTTTCACATCCTCTATTAATGAAAAATTACGTATGCGGATCTCTTTTAAAGCGGCTAACATATCAAAACCGTACTTCCACTCCCAATCGTACCTGACGCGGTGTTGAGTAGTAGTACGGACGTAATGTATAACCGGGATCTACGTATCCATAACGTTCGTATAGATGGGTATAACCCGCACGCCCGGTATCATCCCACACCATGTACTCGTTGAGCCTATCCAACAGATTATACACCTTAAGCACAAAGCTAACCACTATGTTTCTGAATTTAATATCCCAATTGGCTTTCATGTCGATGTTAAATGTGGGCGGCTTACGTGCACTATACTCGTCACCTATACGTTTACCACCCTTATCAACCGGTGTGTAAGGTTTACCACTACCGTATGAGGCAATAAAACTGACCACCCAGCTGCCAGGTTTACCCAGTGTCAAGCTTGCGTTAAGTGTATGTCGTTCGTCCCACGACACAGGGACCACTTTCTTGGGGCGTTCTATGATGACGTTACCACTCTGTGATGCATATACGGTAGTAGGTGATGTGTTATTTGCCTCCGCCACTTGGAACGTATACTCGATACGTGCACCCCAGTACCCCATTATGCGACGTTCGATACTTACGGTTACACCTTTTGCATCACCGTAGTCTTCATTCACGTATCTAAAATATATGTCAGTATTCACGGGTGGATTAGCTGACACCTTTTTTGTGGTCAACAGATTACGTATATCCTTGTAATATGCGGTCACATCAATGGAAACCGCCTCCCCTATACCTTGACGGAACCCCACCTCATATGCGATAGTATGTTGTGGCTTAAGGTCGGGGTTACCCACTATCTGGCGTGAGTATTGTGGCCTTATCTCAAAGTCTGGATTCGTGTAGAGGTAACCCACCCTTGGCATCTGGAAGAAATGTCCATACGCGAAGTGAAATACGCCTCGTTCGGAGATCGGAAACGCTACCCCCAAACGTGGACTTATTTGATATTTGGGTTCCACCTGTACAAGTTGTGGCATAGGGGGTGGGTTGAACGGATCTACTATCACACGCACACTTTCGGGTGCAGGTATATCCTTAGCACGTGGGTCAAAGTAGTCAAACCTCACCCCCACATTTACGATCAAGTCGCGTGTCTCAATCTTATCCTGTACGTAAACCGCCCATTCGTGTGGGTAACGTTTGTATTCGTCCCAGTTCATAGGGTGTGGTGGATGGAACGGATCTTCTGCGGTAGGATCAATCCAGTTCCAATGGTAGAACAGTTCGTACGTTTGATAAATGAAACCCATCTTAACAAGGTGCTCCGGATGTAGCTGGCTGGTGATATCAAACTTTATACCATACGTGTTAGAATAGCGACGTATCCAACTCTGGTAACAACCACCACGTTTGAACCTAACCCCTGAATAGTATCTATAATCGAAGTGGTAACGTGGGTCACGTGGATCTTCGTATACGTATTGGTCGTAACGATTGTATGAATAGAATACACCTAGATTGTAGAAAGTCTTCACCCCTATAGTGTGTTGTACGGTGAGAATATCCTGTGTAGTCCATGTATATCCATAAGGGGTACCATCCGGTACGTATGTGTAGGTAAATATATACACCTTACGTTTCCTGTAGCTCTGCAGGTGTGAATAACTTATTTTGAGTTTTGGTGACACAAACCACGTAAGCTTACCATCATATGAGAAAATGGCATATGGGTTCATCGGTACGTACGCGTTATCACCATGACCGGTGGTATCTTCATCCCAATTCATTATCGGGCCATTGACATCGGATGTTAGATAGCGTCTCACCCCATATATATAACCTTCATTCTGATAATGCTTGATTGCAAGAAATAACCTCAATTTATCTGATCTGAATAGCGGTGTGGATAGGTTAAGTTCAAAGTCACTTACACCTCTGATCTTGTATAGATCATCCGAGTTTATGTAACGCAAGTTATCAATACGATGTAATTCAAACTTATCTATGTTACGAAATATATGTGTGTGGGTACTTAGATAATCGCCACGTACAAGATATAGGCGGCCTTCGAGTTGTGGTGTACCTTCTTTTGTGACAATGTTGATAACACCGCTCATAGCTTGCCCGTACTCAGCATTGAAGGTACCGCTGACGAGCTCCATCTGCCGTATAACAGATGGGGGTAAATATGCACCTAACGCACGTGTGTAGGGGTTAGTTATAGGGATACCATCCACCATATAGATTACCTCATCGGAACGGCCACCCCGTACATGGATCTCACCCCATACACCACGGGTGACGCCTGCCGTACGTAATATCACATCGTGTAGACTTTCGATCGGTAAGCGTTCGAGTTCCTCAGAAGTCACTATTGAGCGTGCTGAGGTTATATCTTTCTCGACCAGCGGGCGTTTGGCTTTGATAATGATTTCACCCATAGGTATAGCAGTGGGCTTAAGTGCTACGTTAATCTCGGTGGTTAGCCCTATCTTCACTACAACATCTTTGAGTACCACAGGTTGATAGCCGATCCTCGATATCCGTAGTGAATAGGTTCCAGGTGGTACGTTTATGATAACAAAATGTCCATCCTCATCAGTAGCTGTACCAAGTGGTGTACCTAATACCTCTATGTTCACGTGTGCAAGTGGGGTGCCTGTCTCCTTGTCGGTGACAAGGCCAGCAATTTTACCCGTAGTACCATACAAAGAAATAGCTATAAAAATTAACCCTAAAGCAGGAAGCTTGACTCTCATAATCCCTCCTACCATACTTTAAAATTACTTGTATGAATGTTGATGACAAGTGATAACTCATCAATCTGGTGGAATTTAAGATTGACATCGCTCAAATTGTTTTATTTTTAACTTAGGGGCCGTGGTGTAGTGGTTAACACACCGGCCTGTCAAGCCGGAGATCGCCGGTTCGAGTCCGGTCGGCCCCGTTTGTTATTTATGGATAAACCGTGGGTACGATTTTATGATGAGGGTGTACCCTCTTCACTAAAAGAACGGGTACACCCTCTCCCCTACTACCTTGAGGAAAATGCCCGCTCGGTACCTCAATTTCCGGCCATCATATTTTATGGTAAAACAATAACGTACGGTGAACTTAACGAGCTCGTCAACCGACTCGCCAACGTGTTACGTAAGTTAGGTGTCAAGGAAGGTGACAAGGTTGGTCTGTTCCTACCCAATACTCCGCAGGCGATTATTGCGTTTTACGCAACACTTAAGTTAGGTGCAATAGTCGTACAAAATAACCCACTCTATACGGCAAGGGAGCTCGAATATCAGCTCAAAGATGCAGAAGTCGAAACCCTTATTACGTTAGACCTTGAGGAACTCTACGATAAAGTTGACCAGATCCGCAATGTGGTTGGGCTTAAAAACGTAATAGTCGGCTCATTACGAGAATACTTACCGCCTACCAAGGCGCTACTGTATCCGTTTGCTATGCGTGGTAAGATAGCTTCTGTTAAGTATGGTGGTGGTATATATGCATGGCATGACATGATACGTAGTGCAGCACCTGAATTTGTAGGCCCTGAACTTAAACTTGACGATATAGCTCTCATCCAATATACAGGTGCTACTACTGGTACCGCTAAAGGGGTGATGTTGACACACCACAACATCAGTATTAATGCATATCAAGCCTTCCTATGGTTTAAAAAACCGTTACATAAGCAGTTTCTGTCGGTATTACCGTATTTCCATATATATGGGATGACAACCGCCATGAATTTGCCAATAATATCATGCTCTACGATGGTCGTCATGCCGCTATTCAAGCCAAGGGAGATTGTCGAAGCTATTGAAAGATACAAAGTATACTTCTTCCCGGGTATACCGCAGATGTTTGCCGCACTTACGCGGTTACCTAAAATCGAGCGCTATGATCTGTCTTCACTCTGCGTATGTGTGAGTGGTGCTGCCCCACTACCCAGAGAAATAGAGGTACGATTTGAGCAACTCTCTGGTGCACGCCTTATAGAGGGCTACGGACTTACAGAAGCGTCGCCCGTCACCCACTGTAACCCAGCTTATGGTGTTAAAAAATCTGGCAGCATAGGTATACCGTGGCCTGATACTGATGCGAAAATAGTCGACCTTATGACAGGCGAGGAAGAGCTACCACCTGGCCAGGAGGGTGAGCTCATCGTACGTGGCCCACAGATAATGAAAGGTTACTGGAAGCGCGACGATCTCACCAATGCCGTGTTACGGGATGGCTGGCTATACACTGGCGATATAGCCAAGATGGATGAAGATGGCTTCTTCTATATAGTGGGTAGGAAAAAGGATATCATCATTGTGCGTGGCTATAATGTTAACCCTGAAGAGGTGGAAGCTGTGTTAATTCAACACCCTAAAATCAAGGAAGCTGCCGTCATCGGTGTACCTGACGAGGTACATGGTGAGGTACCCAAAGCTTATGTGGTACTGGAGGAAGGCGTAACCCTCGAACCTAAGGAGATAATCAACTTCTGTCGTGAACGGTTAGCCGAATACAAGGTACCTAAGTACGTTGAATATAGAGATAGTTTGCCGAAATCTATCATCGGCAAGGTACTGCGCAGAAAGTTGCGCGAAGAGCTTACTGGATGAGACTTGCATTCATATCCACGTATCTACCACAACGATGTGGTATCGCTACTTACACATCGTATTTAGTGGATGCATTACTGCAGGTGGATCCACAGGTAAGAATCAAGGTAATTGCGGAAGATCTTGCATCTGCAGTTGAAACAGATCGCCTGACAGTATTACCGGTATGGTCACGTAAAGGGGATTATGTGTCGGCCATACTTGAGTACCTCGAAGATGTAGATTGTTTACACATACAGCATGAGTACAGCATATATGGGTTTGATGATAGGCTGCCGAGATTACTGGATAGCGTACCCGGAGATATCAAAAAGATACTAACCATACACTGTATACGGCCGGCACAATTCTCTGAACGTTCTGTAACTGATGAGAATTTCGTACAAGCTATCGCCAAACGTGCAGATCGTGTGATACTGCATCTTGAAGCACAAAAGGCGATCCTCATGCGGTTAGGTATAGAGGCCAATAAAATGTACATCATACCACATGGTACACTTATAACAGATGAGGATAAGCTGAACTCGCGTGAAAAATTTAATTTACCGAAGGATGCCAAAATCGTGTTGATGTTTGGGTTCGTCAAGCCTCACAAATGTTACGAGGTAGCTGTTAAGGCACTCACTCATATACTTAAGAAGCGACGTGATGTATACATATTCATAGCGGGTACGGTTGCACCCACCGCAAGTGAACGTGACAAACAATACATTGAGTACATTCGCGATATGATCGATAAGCTCGATGTTGCCGATAATGTGATATTTCCAAACAAATTCTTTCCAGATGAAGATGTACCATATCTTATGGGGGCAAGCGATATCGTGTTGTTTCATTATTACGAAGAGGATCGCTCATCATCGGGTGCGTTCCATCTTGCTATAGGGGCGGGTAAACCCATCATAGCTACGAGGATACCGAAGTTTGAGGAGCTCAAGAACATATCAGATGAGCTGCTCATATTGCCGTACAATTCAGAGGGGTTGGCGCAGGTAATTTTACGTCTACTGGAAGATGACACGTTTCGTAACTATGTAATGGACAAAACGTACGAATATCGGGAACGTACCTCTTGGAAAGCGGTCGCACAACAGCACCTGGAAGTTTACAAGGATGCAACGTTTAGGTGAGGGCGAACTCGTAAAACTTAACAATAAGTATATGTTCAAACTTGACAGCCATCCTGCTAACCCCGTCATTACGCCACAACAATTAGGTCTCACTTGGTACGAGGATGATGTCGAACACATAGGTGCAGTATTCAATGGAGGAGCTGAATTCTACCCACCTGAAAATAAATTTATGGTGTTACCTCGTATACATAAGAACTATCGTAAGGTGTGGTTTTACGACAAGAAGATGGGTATCGAGCGTTGGGGGTTAGAAAACTATATCGCTGAGATATGGGTACTCGAGAGTGATGATGGTGTACATTTCAACCCACGTGGTACAATCATAAGGGGTGATGGTACCGAACATCGGGATTTTACGTATGGTATAGAAGACATAAGGGTGGTGAAGTACGGTAGCACTTATTTACTCATAGGGTGTGGCAAAATAGGGCCGCCGTTCTTTTCACATGACAGTGACCGTATTGCTGTGTATTCGACAGCTGATTTCCGTACTATAACTTACCACGGTATTGTGGATGTGTTCACCAACCGTAACGCTATACCGTTGTTCACCAAACGTGCAAGCTATATATTTTTGAGATTTCATCCTCACATTTATCTGGCTCCTTTAGAGGAGGGTATCGACCAGCTACTTCACCCGAAGAAATATCGTCCCCTATGGCGTAGAATTTATGAACATCGTACTGAATTCATATTACTGCGTGCGGGTGAGCTATCACATGGTACGGAGAAATTAGGTCCCGGCACCCAGCTGATACCAACTGATGCAGGTTATCTCTTCATCTATCATGCAGTGGGCGAAATACCGCCCAACATCGCCCATCTGTATGGGTTGGATAGCGGTATAGGACGCGCATATTCGGTGAATGTGATGTTATTGGATAAGGATGTACCACGTAAGATTATCGCGATGAGCGAGTCGCCTGTGTATATACCACACAAGCCGTGGGAGCTTCACGGTGACGAAAAGTATCCGGTGGATATACCAGCAGTGGTATTTCCGGTAGGTGCCATCGTACGTAATGGATATCTATTCGTCTACGGGGGTGCAGCTGACAAGTATGAGATATTGCTTACATGTAAATTGGATAACCTTATCGAATATCTGCTTAAGTATGGGGTTAAAAGCAAAGATTAGTCTGTAAGTTGAAATTATGGTACCACTTACCCTGCCACCGCATCTGGTATGTACCGGTGTAAAGCCATCGTCCACATTGTAAGTAACACCTAATGCCGGCGATTAATTCCACCTGAGGATGGGTGATAAAGTATCGTAGGTTGGCGTAAGCCTCTATGGTACGACGTTCCCCTCTGTAGCAAAGGTAGGGACTAACATCTACATGTCGCGTACGATCGTGGTAAACCAGCGATTGCTTTATACCCAATATTACAGGAGTGAGCCTTTCAAGCATCACTCCATAACATTGCTCCTTGTATTGGGAGGTAAACCTAACTCTCCAATCACCGCGTATGCGATAGTATCCCCACGTAGCGAACGGCGATAAGGTAATACTCTTTACCCTACCATAAAGTAGACGACCACTTACTCCCTTACGTAGATAGAAATCTAACATCACCACGGGTGTACCGGTACTCCATTCACCAAATAACGATACAAATCCGTACGAGGGGTAATAGTTGAGCACCCCGGTAAGGCGTGACACGTTAGAATACGCTGTATGTATGTAGTGACGGATTAACCTGAAATCACCGTTGGTGAAATTCTTGCCGGCCTCAACATCATACAGTAAAAGTGTCTGTCCATCGCACCGCTCGATATGTAAAGCTACCTTCGGCCTAAACGGTAGCGGTAGCTGGCCACCCCCTTTAATGGTGTAACGAGTGCGGTTGGCTTCACCTCTAATATGCCAGTTATTTGTCGTTAGTTCCACAAAATTGTAGCCATCATACAAGTTGGTATGACCGGATTTGAAAGCATACGAAGCACGTTTTACGTATAACTCATATACGACATGGGAACCTATTTGGTATAACTCTATACCATAACCATCATCGTACATTAAGTTAAGTCGCCTGTATCTGGTGCTTAAACTGAACTGTGTCACAAATGCTGGAAATGGGGTCATTACCGCCGTTACACTGTATTGTGGGAACGTATCCACCGTGGTACCAGGAGGGTTGAAGCCGTCTGTTTTATAATAATACGAAAGGCATAGCTTTTGTGTACATCCAATTGCAACACGTAAGAGACTGGCTAATTCTTTGCCTCCTGATGTGATACCTGATACGTGAAAGCCAAACGCGTTACTACCGAATTGATATGAGAAGAATGGAAAAGTCTCACTCTCACGTCTTAGTAGACCCAGCTCATAATTTGGTTTTGTAATTGCAACATATGAGATGGGATCGGTTGAATTTTCATCCAATATGTCAAACACAATAGTAACCGTATCACCTGGTTGTAGTAAACAATTAGCAGTAAAATACAGACTTCCTTCGTTGTAGTCCAAGTAATAGTCGTGGATCCTCGATTTAACAGTATGGTTAACCCATACCAGCTCGCTACCGGGTAAGATCAATTTTGTGGATAATTTGAACGGCCCCTGTTCACCACGGTGTATGATAACAAACCGTTTAGTGAACCGTCGGCTATGTTGTACGTAATGGGTGACAGTAAAATGTGACTTCCTCACTCGTATACCGACATCACGTACAGGTAGGTCACCCAACGGCGTGTGTAATGTAGTATTTAATGTACCCCACTCAAGGTTAAGGTCGCCACGCTCTATGCGTAGACGCCAATCCTCTAGCGAGTTGAGTGGTATCACCTCATCTTCATCAGTGGCATCGAAATTACCTTCCACTAATATATCATCGTAGTTGGTGTACCAGTTCATTGTGAGCGTTTGTTCCATACGTAGGTTAGTAGGTGTTACCGAAAAGCTTATACCTTTCACGCCAGTTAACTGTAACGAAGAGCGTCGTCCACCAGTACTATTGATGGACGTATCCACGTGTGTGGTGGAATCTACCGCAAATATTCGATAGACCGTCGGTATGTGTAGGTTGAGCTTCTCATAGGAGACGATCAAGGTCTCGGTAGGTGCCACCCGATATTTGAAAAACAGCGTGCCAGTGGAGAATATGAACCTATAGCAACTAGTATCGAGTTTACCACTATCTGTATATATGACGATAGATTGTGGTATCACCAAGCTATCTAAAAAGTATGGGCCACGTGTACCATTACCTACCAGTAGCTGGGTAAGATTTATCAGAAATATCAGGGTCACCATAGTTTCACGATTTGCCCCTCCCTTAACGTATAAATATGTAGTTGTGGCACCACCGCCTGCATTGATAGCCCTAACCCATATGGGAGCGATTCATTTATGTGGATGTCGAGCCATTCTTTTAATTTACCTCGTGTACATATACCCGATTGGAGTGCATCTTCTATAATCTGCATAGCGGTATAACCTGTTATCCAGAACGGGTTCTTATTCTCCACCTCCCATGGTAGTGCTGCGAATATGGTGTTATCAACACCAGGTATATCGCATAGTTCACGTACTGTCCATACGTTATTGGATAAGATCGTGACCCCCTCCTTTATTGCACCGCTACCCCATACTGCATATGCAAGAGGTCGCATAATGGATACGTATCCCACAATGAGAATACCCTCATATGTGAGGTCTTCTAGATCATAGTGTAGGGTAGTTTTGAGGCTACCGTCTTCCAACATTTTTGCATCGTAACGGAAAATTTTGACAATTTCACCCCCCAACGTGTCAACTTTTTGACGAAACGTCTCGAGTAATAGGTCGCCGTATCTATCAGCTGGTATTATAGCGACAAATTTGTGTATATCACAGGTAGAGATTGCGTATTCAGCAAGCTTCACCATTTGTGCCCACGTGCTACGATATAGTTTGTAAAGATAGGGGCTTAGGGTGGGTATCCTTGGATCTACGGCGGTGGGTGTGATGGTTGGTATTTCATAAGTTTGCGAGAGTGAGCTTATCCACTTACAGGCTTTTGAATGTAATGGTCCTAATATCGCAATAGTATTAACATCAGTGGCTAACTCTACATATGTGTGTACCAACTCACTGGAATCAAGTGGCACAATGTAATGTTCAATACGCACGTCGTTGGTCGCAGCCGTGATACCATCGTATACAATGTGGGGAAGTGAATCACCGGTTTCATTGTAGGTGAGTATGACACCTATTTTTATGGGAGGCTTAACCTTGGGCGGTGGTATGTGGGGTATCTCACGTTCGTACCACCACATGCAGCTGGTTGTCAACCACACTATTAACAATAATGTTTTACGTGTCATGTAGCTTCTCAACAAGCACACGTTTTATGCGGCGTCGCGACCCTTGCAAGATCTCTACATGTAATCCTGCTATGTTAAGATGTTCACCCACCCTGGGTATATAGCCAATGGTCTTGATGATATAACCACCGAATGTGTTAACGTCTTTATCGTGTAAGTTAAGCCCCAAGATTTCGTTGAACTTGTCCAAATCGATGGCTGTATTCACTATGTAACGGTTTTCACCTACTTTCTGTATTTCAGGTGATACCTTCTCGAACTCATCACTTAACTCACCTACAATCTCTTCAACAAGATCTTTGATGGTAACCAACCCTGCAACCATACCATACTCGTCAGTTACTATAGCTAACGACACGTGTCGCCTACGCATGTCACGTAACGCTTGCAAAACACTATACGTACGTGGTACGAAATAAGGCAACCGTACCGCTTCAATCACTGGTGTATCGGGGTAGCGTCGGAAGCGGTTCAAATCCTTCAGATACACTACACCAACCAAATTGTCTATGGTTTTGTGGTATACGGGGTAGCGCGAGAATCCGCACTCCACCGCTAGCTGTAAAACACGGTCAACCTCCATATCCGCAGGCACTGACACCATATCCGTGCGTGGTACCATCACTTCCTCTACATCCTTTTGGTTGAGTTTAAGAATAGCTTTAACCATACGCTGTTCTTCAGTGGCTATAAAACCTTGTTCAGCGTATTCCTCGAGCAGGTTATGGAATCGTGTCTTCACTTTGTTTTTTCGATCTAACCTGAGGATTTTGGAGATAAGATTAATTATGGGATGCATCGCTACCTTCTGACATACCAGCAGATAGTATTAATGCAAACGCTTCATCCACGGTGAGACCAGATTGTTCAACTTGATCCTCCATAGCACGGACGAAGAAACCCGATGTGGGGTTAGGGACTGTGGGGATGAATATCGAGTAAAGGGTTTTGTTATCTTTACGCTCTTTACCGGTAACGAAACCTAACGTTTTCAACCCTTTACGTGGGAATTCAACCCACACCGCTTCTTTGAATGCACGACGTTCAATAACTAACGCTTTACTTATATGCGTAAGTGCACGATATATAGCACCGATGAGTGGTGCACGACTGAATAGACGTTCGATGTTGCGTAGGGCCAATTTCCCAATGTAAGTGGATGAAACCCATCCTATGAGATATACGAGCAAGAAAACACAGAGTAAACTTATACCATAGATTACAGGGGTTGGGATCTGCAGTCCAACCGGTAGCATATGGGCGAGTTGCTCTAACCACAGCATCAACCTACGTATTATGAACCACAATATGTAAATGATAATACCAACAGGTATAAGAACCGCAAGTCCAAGTGCGAGCCGGTGCTTAATCTTAATATGGTGCATCAACTATAGCGATCAAATACGAACACTTCTTCGAAGGATTTTCTCGGCCTTGGTGCTGGCGATTCAGCTGGATAGCCGAGCGTCATCAGCTCAACCACCTGCTTGCCGGGTGGTATACCCAGTACTTTCTTTACTTCGTCTTGATAGAAAGCACCTATCCAGCAGGTACCGAGCCCCTCTTCCATCGCTTGTAACGTTATTTGTGTCATAGCTATTGCTATATCTATAATGTGTGCAGGTATACCACAGGTAAGCACATAATCGGTGGTCTCAGCCACCCCGACAATAACTACAGGGGCTTCACCCACAAACCGTTGCCCTTTGCATGCAGGGACGAGTGCTTGACGGATGGTGGGATCTTTCACCACTATGAACTTCCATGGTTGGCGATTCTTTGCAGAAGGTGCGAGCCGTGCTGCTTCCAGGACACGGTTGAGTTTATCTTCAGGAATGGGGTCAGGCTTATATGCTCTTATGCTACGCCTTTTGGTAATAGCATCAAATACATTCATCGCACCCCCTTCTATGTAAATTCGCGGATAAATTCATGTAAATGTTTGGTCTGATTTAGTAATGTCAAGTAAAATCCACGTTCATCAGTGTATTCCAATATACTATAGGATGCGGTATCTATATGTATTTTCCAGAAGTAAGGTTTGGCTATCCCAATAGCACGTGCTATCAATGGTTTAAGTACTGCACGGTGTGTAACGATTACGATTGTACCATCGGTATGATTTTTGATGAGTTTGATCAAAGTATTATAAGCACGCTGTTGGACGTGGTCTAGCGGTTCGCCACCTTTTATATGGAGCTCCTCGGGTGTGGTTATCCATAACTTCCATAATTCTGGATAGTTGCGCTCTATTTCGGTACGTGGCTTACCTTGCCATTCACCCAGGTCTATGTTGATAAACCCATCTTCTTTGAAAATCGGCACATTATGAGGTTCATTTATTATCTCCGCGGTCTTCAATGCACGCTGTAGTGGGCTGGTGTAAATAGCATCAATGTTAAAGTTGGCGAGTTCGTCCCGTAGTGCACGCGCTTGCTCAATACCGCGTGGTGTGAGCGGAAAATCACACCTACCACGAAACAACCGCTGTAGGTTGCCCTCACTTTCGCCATGCCGTACCAGTACAACTCTTGTCATTTATGTAAAAGTGTGCCCACCTTATCACCCTGGAGTGCACGGGTTAAGTTACCGCTCTTCATTATATTGAGCACAATTATGGGTATTTTCTGTTCAGCTGCTAATGCGAATGCGGTGCGATCCATCACACGTAAATTACGGTGAAGCGCTTCATCAAACGTCAACTCAGTGAACATCTTGGCGTGCGGATTTTCGTTGGGGTCGGAATCATAGACACCATCCACTTTGCTACCTTTGATCATAACATCAGCGTGTAACTCAGCAGCTCGTAATACAGCAGCTGTATCGGTGGTGAAGAATGGGCTACCGAGACCCATCGCAAACAGTACAACGTACTTAGATTCGAGGTACTGGATGGCACGTTCACGTACATAACCTTCAGCAAGTTGTGCTACAGGTAATGCGCTCATTATCACAGTGGGTATGTTATGTCGTTCTAGTAAATGCTCAAATATCAATGCGTTGATAAGCGTACTTATCATGCCTATCTTATCTACCACTATTGGAGCGATACCTGGGATGGGATCACGGCCACGAAATAGGTTACCACCACCTATCATGAATGACAACTCTACATGTGGTTGAATGGTGCTTATTTCATGTACCAATTGCTGCAATAAAGAAATATTTATATCACGTGGCGTACCGAACGTATCACCACTTATTTTTATAAGTACACGCCTGTAACTAAAATTGTTCACCAACTTTGAATCTCACAAATCGCCTTACCCTTATGTTTTCACCAAATTTTGATATGTGCTCTTTGATGTACTCCTCAACAGTAATAGATTGATCCTTTATAAAAGGTTGTGAGAGTAAGCACTTCTCTTCATAGAATTTCTGCAATCTACCCTCTACGATTTTATCCCATGCATGCTCGGGTTTGCCTTCGGATTTGGCCTGCTCGCGATAGATCTCCTTTTCGTGTTCTATAACATCCTCTGGCACCTCATCCGCGGACACGTATTCGGGTGCCATAGCGGCTATCTGCATCGCAATATCTTTGGCGAGTGCCTTGAACTCGGGAGTTTGGGCAACGAAACTCGATTCACAGTTGAGTTCAAGCAATACACCCAGCCGGTCGCCTGTATGTATGTAGGCAGCGATTATGCCCTCCTGGGTTTCACGTTCGAGCTTCTTTTCAGCACGTGCTATACCACGTTTACGGAGATACTCGATGGCCTTTTCGATATCGCCATCCGTAGCCTCAAGCGCTATCTTACAATCAAGTACACCTGCACCGGTAATTTTACGCAGGTTTTTGATCTCATCTATGCTTACCTTTTTCATGATGCCTCCGTAGGCTGTTTCTCCGAGTAAGTGCCGGTTTCGAGTATACTTCTACCTTCCTTTACTGCACGTGCAATTATGGAAGTTATAAGTCTTATGGTGTACATTGAGTCATCGTTTGCAGGTATAGGGTAATCGACGAGCTTTGGATCGACATTTGTATCAACTATGGCAACTATTGGGATAGCAAGCCGTCGTGCCTCTTTCACGGCTGTCATCTCCTTGTTCACATCTGTGATATAAACGATGGATGGCAATGTTTCCATATCTTCGATACCTACGAGATAACGTTCGAGTCTGGTCAGCTCGCGTTGAAGTGTGAGTATCTCCTTCTTTGTGAGTCCAGGATAATCGTTGTTCTCTTTCATCTCGCGTAGGCGTTTCATTTTGAGTACGGATCTGCGTATGGTTTCGAAGTTTGTGAGCATACCACCAAGCCATTTTTCGGTTATGTAGAAAGCACCACACTCTTCGGCCAACTCACGTACGATGTCTTGTGCCTGTTTTTTGGTACCAATGAACAGTATTGTGCCACCTTCGGCAATACGGTTACGTATAAAATTGTAGGCTTTTTCAAGTCTCTCTATGGTTTTACGTACGTCGATGATGTGGGTACCCATTTTCTCCATGAATATGAACTCCTTCGCACGTGGATGCCAACTTGAACGCTTATGTCCCAAATGTGCACCTGCTTCAAGTAACTCTTCAATTGTGACGAGTGGCATCAGCGTTTCCTCCACTGAGGTGCACGCCTGGCTTTCCTTAATCCATACTTTTTGCGTTCTTTCATGCGAGGATCGCGTGTGAGCAGGCCCGCTGTCTTGAGTGTGGATCGGAACTCGGGGTTATAAAGTACCAGTGCACGTGCGATACCGTGACGGATAGCACCTGCCTGTCCAGACAAACCGCCACCATCAACATGTACGAAGAGGTCAAACTTACCAAGTGTGCCGGTGAGCCTGAATGGCAACAGTATATCATTTATGAGGGCAAGCTGGCTCTTGAAATACTCCTCAAGTAACCTGCCGTTGACTATCATCTTGCCACCACCGGGACGTAACCGTACACGTGCGGTGGCTGTTTTACGGCGCCCGGTAGCTGCATACCAAGTAACTTCGGGTGCTTTTTCTTCTAAAATTTCTGGTGTATCCATCTTATGCCTCTATATCTAATGGCTCTGGGTTTTGTGCAATATGTGGGTGAGAGGGTCCACGATAAACCTTGAGCTTTTTGAGCATCTTTCGACCGAGTCGATTCTTTGGTAACATACCTCTTACAGCGTGATAGATGAGGAATTCGGGATGTTTACGTCGCATCACACCCAACGGAATAGCCTTGAGCCCACCTGGATAACCTGAATGCCTGTAGTAGAGTTTGTCGGTCTCCTTTTTGCCAGTAACACGCACCTTTTCAGCGTTGATAACCACCACGTAATCACCGACATCAAGGTGCGGCTGATACTGGGGTTTATGTTTACCACGTAGTATGAGTGCGATCTGCGAAGCAAGTCGCCCAAGTGTCTTGCCAGTAGCATCTATAAGGTACCACTTTCTCTCTGTAGTGGTCGTCATACTTCCTCCAACGCACCTATAAACAGCAAATCGACCTTTAAACGTTCTTCAGGTGTCAAGTAGTCAATGTATAAAACACCGTTCAAATGGTCAACTTCATGCTGTACCACACGTGCCATTATACCTTCAAACTTACGTTCAACCTTTTTGCCATCTGCTTTGTATGCACTGATCGTCACTTTACGTGCACGCTCTATTTTAAAATAAAGGCCAGGGAAACTTAGACAACCCTCTTCGTTAAGAGTTTTACCAGAAGTCTCGATAATGACGGGGTTTATGAATTCCTCAAGCTTATCATCCAGCTTCAGAAGGAATATGCGTTTGAGTAGACCTACCTGAGGTGCAGCTAATCCCATAGCATCATGCTCGATGAATACACGGCGCATGTTCTCGAGTATGAACTCGAGGTTGCTAGAATCGAAATCCCTAACCTCGTGCGCTTTACGTCGTAATACAGGGTCCGGATAGTACCTTAACTTAAACATGCTTTTAAAATAAGAAGATTTCCCAACGTGTCAATAACAATGGACTCTATCAAGTGAAGAGTTATTGACCGATAGCCATTGATTCATATCTTGTAAACTATGCGACCTGCGAACCCTATCGGATATCAAGCTTCGTATGATACCCAGAGCATATTCGAGGCAATAAGGTTTGGGAAGGAGAATGGATTCCAAGCGGTAGAAATACATCTATTGTCACCTAATTTTCAACCTGAACGAATAAATAGCGCCGAACGGCGTGCGATAAGGGATGAGAATTTTATCCTACTATTTCATGTGCCAACCAACTTCTCGTTTTTCATAGATGATAAGGTACGACTTGCGACTATCGAAAGACTTAAGGAATACATAGATTTCGCTGAGGAGCTTGCCGCATATGCGATTACGGTGCATTTGGGACGCTCAATGCCATTAGCTACACAAGGTAAAATATTACGTACATGGGAACTCTGGTACGAACAAGAGTACGAACGCTTATATTCGAGTCTCAAAGATATAGGTACGTACATGCAGGATAAGCGGCTATTCTTTTGTATAGAGAATACGTCTGAGATGCGCTACCCATTATCATATGAGGTATTGGAAAGTCTACTGCCGGAGTTACCTCTATACTTGACGTGGGATATAGGGCATTCAAATACTCTCAATCATGATGAGAAGCAACGTGAGGAGGCATTCTTCCTACGTTTTCTACACAAGGTGAAGAACGTACACCTACATGATAACTGGGGTAAGATTGACGAACATAACATCATAGGTGAAGGCAACATAAACTGGGGTTACTATTTGGAGTTGCTTGATTCCAAAGAACGTGTGTTGATACTCGAGACACGACCAAGGGAGCTTGCTGTGTTAGGTATGAAACGCCTTCTTAATGTTTGGCATCATAACAATAAGTTGACGAAATAACATGCAAATGTATCTTCAGTCTAAGGAGGTAAAATGCGACACTTCATGTTAATTTCTATGTTCATCTTTATAATAGGGTGCCAATCCAAAGGTACGTTTGAGGATTTTGCGCACGTACGACAGGCCGAGAAGACACTGACGGAAATACGTAATGCGCTCGAAGCCTACAGGGTGGACCATGGCGCATACCCAGGTCCTAATGCTGACCTTAAAGAAGTGTTAGCGTTTCACTTCTCGCGCCCTATAATCACAGAGCATGCATCTGCATCCAAACATACCGGTAATATTGCATATGCGAAGAAGCGTATCGAAAACATGTACGGTATACTGCAGGAGTTCTACGGGCTCACGTTATCATATCTACCGGAGGAGATGAGGGGCAAGGTGGATTCACAGTTAGCTAAAGTTATGTACTGCTTGCGGAAATATGAGGCTGAGGTAGACCTTATCCCATTCGAGGATACGCTGAAGGTAGAAGATCCCATATCTATTGTGGTAGATGTTTACGATAAACTTGATAAAATGGCACCCGCCGAACGGGAGGCTACCATTAGGGAAGTATTACTTAAAAGGGCTACCAAATTAGCAACATACTTTGATAGCATGAAATCCGTAGTAGATGTGGTTATGGATACGACAAAGGTGGAGGATTATCGTAAGAACATGGAGATACTCCATGCGTTATTCAAACGCAAATGGGCTGAACTCATGGGTAAGAGGGTCGAGGATACGATCACAATTACGCTGGATGAAGCTGCCCGTAATTTGGATGAGCTGCAACTCGATAGCCTTCTCTATATGGAGATGAAAACCGCTATTGATAGCTTTCGCAAGATGGAGACTGAATATGCGAAGTGGGGCGCTATAAAGAAGGGATGGGAAGGTATGCAGCGACTTAGGTTACTACTCGATCAATACCAACAAGATATACGACCTATGGTGCATACCTCTGCCATTATGGCGAAAGCGCGACTTGGTCTACTCAAGATAAAAGATGAAATAGAAGACTACAGGCGTGTAAATGGTCGATATCCACCCGAGGAGATGTTCGACTCATTACGTAGGAAAGCGTTTATCGAAATAACCATGGGAGGTGAAATCGTAGATTATTGGCCTGAATACTCACCCGCGTATGCAGAAGGTCCGTATTATGAGCTCATCGATACACTTACCCAGTTTAGGGTATATGCGTATGCTAATGATCCTGCCAAAAGTTACGTGTACTGTGAGGTGAAGCTCAAAAACATGTGGGATAAGGTGGTGAGCACCTTCTTTAAAGGTCCCATATATGAGACACCGGATTCGACCAAAACTTACTTCCTTAAAGCATGGGCTAGCGATCGTGGTCATACACTAGTGGTGGCACGTCCCCCTACACATAAGTGATGCAGAAGTTTCGTATTATTGGGGGGAACCCAGTTCGTGGTAAATTGCGTGTACAGGGAGCTAAAAACGCCAGCCTACCCATAATAGCGGCATCGTTACTTATAAAAGAGGAAGTCGTCCTACACAATGTACCTAGATTACGTGATGTGCGTACATTGCTTGAGATACTTACGTTTATGGGAGTGGATCACCAATTTGAGGGTAACACACTCATCATAAATGCAAAGACAATACAACAACCTGCAGCACCATACGAACTGGTAAAGCAGATGCGTGCCTCGATACTTGTGATGGGTCCGTTGATATCGAGATTGGGTGAAGTTGAGGTGGCACGACCCGGTGGTTGTGCTATCGGACATCGTCCAATAGATGTACACATAAATGGGTTCAAGCGAATGGAGGTGGATATCCAAGAGTTTGCCGGTACTATCAAAGCAAAGGGACAGCCAAAGGGTGGCACCATATACCTCGAGGAACGATCTGTCACCGGTACAGAGAACCTCATTATGGGCTCCGTTATGGCACAAAATACAACTCGGCTTGTCAATGTGGCACTGGAGCCCCACGTTAGGGAACTCATACAGTTTCTCAATAAAGCAGGTGCCAAGGTAAGTATGGAAGGCGACCAGGTACTTATCCATCCCGTATCTGAACTCCATGGTATCGAATACACCATAGGGCCAGATTATATTGAAGCTGATACGTTTATGGCAGCCGCCGCTATCACACGTGGTGATATATTCATAGAGGGTGCAAGATGGGAAGATTCCACCTCTGAAATACTGAAATTGCAGGAGGCGGGTGTGGAAATTCATAAGGATGGCCCCGGAATAAGGGTAACCTGCACACGGCGGCTGAAGGCAGTAAACTTTAAGACGGCACCATTTCCAGGGTTCCCGACCGACTTTCAACCTATATTTAGTGCGGTGTTGACGTTAGCTGAGGGTACCAGTTTCGTAGAGGAGTCACTTTATGAGAATAGATTTACACATTTCCCGGAATTACAGAGGATGGGTGCACGTGTGGTGATAGAGAATAGGGTTGCAACCATATATGGGGTGGAGAAACTGTGGGGTGCACCCGTCATGGCATCAGATGCAAGATGTGGTGCTGCTCTGGTGGTGGCTGCACTTGGTGCAGAGGGTGAATCCACCGTCGATAGAGTGTACCACATAGATCGTGCATATGAAAGATTAGACAATAAGCTAAGAAGTGTTGGAGCGAACATCGAGCGTATCGGGTGATGAAGATAGTAGATGGGGTCCACCGTATCAAGTTGTTCCCCAGCAGCGTATATTTGATAGAAGATGAGAAACTTATACTAATAGATACTGGGGTACCAGGCTATACCAGTAGGATACTGCGCTACATAAGGAAGATTGGAAGAAACCCCAGAGATATAGGATTTATAGTGCTTACACATCATCATATTGATCACATCGGTAATGCGAGACGGCTCAAACATCTCACAGGTAGTAAAGTAGTTGCACACGAGATAGAAGCCCCATATATTGAAGGTAAGCAGAGAGCATGGAAGGACAGCAGAATCTGGTGGACACGTTTACTACTATGGATAAGCCATATGATGTTCAAGAAGTGTTTCACAAAGGTTGATATCAAGCTCAGGGATGGCGATAAAATAGGTAACCTTAAAGTCATACATGTGCCGGGACACACAAAAGGCAGTATAGCGTTATTAGATGAACGCCGTAGAATACTGTTCCCAGGCGATACAGTGCCATACACGTTGGCATATATTAGGTTGAAGAAGGGGCCCAACCCTTACTCATGGGATGTTAACAAAGAGTGCGAATCACTCAAAAAACTGGCCAACTTCGATTACGAATTGATATTACCTAATGATTCAAGGATCGTCACCCAGAGGGGGGCAGAATTTGTACGTCAATGTGTATATCACGTGTATAAATTAAAGGTTGACCCTGGATGAGTGGGATTACATTCTAAGTGGTTCGCCTCTTGACTGACTGCAGTCAGGAGGTATATTTGAAGTGCTCTTTAGAGGGTTGACAGCTGAAAAGGTTGCACTATTAACTATATGATTATTACATATAAAGTTCACTCCAAACGGTCTTTGAAATTCATATCGGTGTCTCGGTTGCGGTAGCCTACCGTCGATTTATATTTTGGACGGAGGGTTTGATCCTGGCTCAGGGCTAACGCTGGCAGCGTGTCTTAGACATGCAAGTCGAGCGGGGGTTGGTCTCATAGGTTCCCTTCGGGGGATCTATGAGATTTCAGCTCTAGCGGCGGACGGCTGAGTAATACACAGGTAACCTGCCCCGAAGTGGGGGATAACCCTGGGAAACCGGGGCTAATACCCCATGTGGTGGTAGGAACACAAGTTCTTACCACCAAAGGCCCGTAAGGGTCGCTTCGGGAGGGGCCTGTGGCCCATCAGGTAGTTGGTGGGGTAACGGCCCACCAAGCCGATGACGGGTAGCCGGCCTGAGAGGGTGACCGGCCAGAGGGGCACTGAGACAAGGGCCCCACCCCTACGGGGGGCAGCAGTCTAGAAAATTGGGCAATGGGCGAAAGCCTGACCCAGCGACGCTGCGTGGGGGAAGAAGGCCTACGGGTTGTAAACCCCTGTCAGGAGGGAGGAAGCCCCGCCGAAGGCGGGGTGACAGTACCTCCAGAGGAAGCCCCGGCTAACTCCGTGCCAGCAGCCGCGGTAATACGGAGGGGGCGAGCGTTGCCCGGATTCACTGGGTGTAAAACGGGTGTAGGCGGGCTGGTAAGTCGGGGGTCAAAGCCCAGGGCTCAACCCTGGTACGGCCTCCGAAACTGCCAGTCTTGAGGGGGGCAGAGGAGAGTGGAACTCCCGGTGTAGCGGTGAAATGCGTTGATATCGGGAGGAACGCCAGGTGCGAAGGCGGCTCTCTGGGCCCTTCCTGACGCTGAGACCCGAAAGCCAGGGGAGCGAAGGGGATTAGATACCCCCGTAGTCCTGGCCGTAAACGATGCTCACTAGGGATGGGAAGGTTAAACTTTCCGTCCCGTAGCTAACGCGTTAAGTGAGCTACCTGGGGAGTACGCCCGCAAGGGTGAAACTCAAAGGAATTGACGGGGGGCCGCACAAGCGGTGGAGGACGTGGCTTAATTCGATGATACGCGAGGAACCTTACCCGGGCTTGACATGCCGGTGGTACCGACCCGAAAGGGGAGGGACCCCTATATGGGGAGCCGGCACAGGTGCTGCATGGCTGTCGTCAGCTCGTGCCGTGAGGTGTATGGTTAAGTCCTACAACGAGCGCAACCCCCGCCCTTAGTTGCCAGCAGCGCCTTATGGCGGCTGGGCACTCTAAGGGGACTGCCGGCGCAAGCCGGAGGAAGGAGGGGATGACGTCAAGTCATCATGGCCCTTATGCCCGGGGCTGCACACGTCCTACAATGGGCGGTACAGCGGGTTGCGAAGCCGCGAGGCGGAGCTAATCCCTGAAAACCGCCCCCAGTTCGGATCGGAGGCTGCAACTCGCCTCCGTGAAGCTGGAATCGCTAGTAATCGCGGATAAGTACGCCGCGGTGAATACGTTCCCGGCCCTTGTACACACCGCCCGTCACGCCATGGGAGCCGGGGACATCCGAAGTCACCCTTACCAACCCTTACGGGAGGGGGGTGCCGAGGATGGACCCGGTGACTGGGGCGAAGTCGTAACAAGGTAGCCGTACGGGAACGTGCGGCTGGATTACCTCCTTTTACAGGATTTACCTAACCGCAACCGAGGCACCGATATTGGGCCTGTAGCTCAGTTGGTTAGAGCGTACGCCTGATAAGCGTAAGGTCGGTGGTTCGATTCCACCCAGGCCCAATTCTGGGGATGTAGCTCAGTTGGGAGAGCACAGGCTTTGCAAGCCTGGGGTCAGGGGTTCGAATCCCCTCATCTCCAGAGAAGCCAAAAGATCTTTGAAATTCATATCGGAGGTTGAAGGTGGTAGGGTAGAATACTAAGGGCACCTGGTGGATGCCTCGGCACGGGGAGGCGATGAAGGACGTGGTAAGCTGCGATAAGCCCGGGGGAGGTGCAAACAACCGTTGATCCCGGGATCTCCGAATGGGGAAACCCCTCCGCCTCAAAGGCGGAGATCCCGCAGTAATGCGGGAGGCGACACCGGGGGAAGTGAAACATCTCAGTACCCCGAGGAAAAGAAAGCAAAAGCGATTCCCTGAGTAGCGGCGAGCGAAAGGGGAGTAGCCTAAACTCGTGGGCGCGTAAAAGCGGGTGCGCGTTGCGCCCAGGGGGTAGTGGGGCCCTTCCGGAGCCTAGCACCCACGGGCTCGGGGAGTTACAAAACCCACAGTTAGCCGAATCCTCCTGGAAAGGGGAGCCAAAGAGGGTGACAGCCCCGTAGGCGAAAACTGTGGGTCTCCCTGGGAAGGGTACCCGAGTAGCACCGGACACGTGGAATCCGGTGTGAATCTGGGAGGACCACCTCCTAAGGCTAAATACTACCCCGTGACCGATAGTGAACGTAGTACCGTGAGGGAAAGGTGAAAAGAACCCCTGGCGGGGAGTGAAATAGAACCTGAAACCAGGTGCCTACAAGCAGTCGGAGCCTGAGTAGCTCCGATTTATTGGAGCTACTCGGGTGACGGCGTGCCTTTTGCAGCATGAGCCGGGGAGTTACTCTCGGGAGCGAGGTTAACCCACGATAGTGGGGGAGCCGTAGCGAAAGCGAGTCCTAACAGGGCGCCTAGTTCCCGGGAGTAGACCCGAAGCCGGGTGAGCTACCCATGGGCAGGGTGAAGTCCCGGTAACACGGGATGGAGGCCCGAACCGGTGGGTGATGCAAAACCCTCGGATGACCTGTGGGTAGGAGTGAAAAGCTAACCGAACCCGGTGATAGCTGGTTCTCCCCGAAATATATTTAGGTATAGCCTCAGGGATGAGTGGCGGAGGTAGAGCACTGATGGGACAAGGGGGGTAACACCTACCGAGTCCCGTCAAACTCCGAATGCCGCCACTTGAACCCTGGGAGTCAGGGGGTGGGGGATAACCTCCATTCCCGAGAGGGGAACAACCCAGACCCCAAGCTAAGGTCCCTAAGTGGGGGCTAAGTGGTAAAGGAGGTGGAGTTGCTCAGACAGCCAGGATGTTGGCTTAGAGGCAGCCATCATTTAAAGAGTGCGTAACAGCTCACTGGTCGAGCAACTCTGCGCCGAAAATGTATCGGGGCTTAAGCCCCCCACCGAAGCTGGGGACTCCGCCAATGGCGGAGTGGTAGGGGAGCGTTCCTACCTGGTTGAAGCTCCGACGCGAGTCGGGGTGGACGGGTAGGAAGTGAGAATCCCGGCGTGAGTAGCGTCAAGACGGGTGAGAATCCCGTCCGCCTTAAGCCCAAGGTTTCCGTGGGCAAGGCTCATCCGCCCAGGGTAAGCCGGCCCCTAAGGCGAGGCCGTAAGGCGTAGCCGATGGGAAGCGGGTTAATATTCCCGCGCCACCTGAGTCGCGCTATTACTCCTGGGGTGACGCCCGAGCTGGGGCCAGCCCCGAGCTGGAATTCGGGGTCTAAGCCTGAGGGGATAACCTTCAGGTGATGGGGAGGCTCAAGCCGAACTGGTCCGATCCTCGGGACTAGAAATAGCCTCAGGAGGAGTGGCTCAGGTGACCGTACCGGAAACCGACACTGGTGGGCGAGGGTAATACCCAAAGGCGAGCGGGCTAACCTCGGCCAAGGAACTCGGCAAACTCGCCCCGTAACTTCGGGAGAAGGGGTGCCTCGCGTAGGGCGTAGTCCCGCCGTTAGGTGGGATGAAGCCCGAGGAGGCCGCAGTTAAGAGGGCCTGGCGACTGTTTAACAAAAACACAGGTCTCTGCTAAGGCGAAAAGCCGATGTATAGGGACTGACGCCTGCCCAGTGCCGGAAGGTGAAGGGGAGGGGTGTAAGCCCCGACCTGAAGCCCCGGTAAACGGCGGCCCTAACTCTGAGGGTCCTAAGGTAGCGAAATTCCTTGTCGGGTAAGTTCCGACCTGCATGAATGGCGTAACGACTGGGCCGCTGTCTCGGCCGAGGGCCCGGTGAAAACGAACTGGCCGTGAAGATGCGGCCTACCCGCGGCAGGACGGAAAGACCCCGTGGACCTTTACTGCAGTCTGGTATTGTATCTTGGCATATCCTGTGCAGGATAGGTGGGAGGCTATGAAGTCCCGCCGCCAGGCGGGATGGAGCCGCCGGTGAGATACCACCCTGGATATGTCGAGGTACTAACCTCGGGTGTGCAGCTCGAGGGACAGTGCCAGGCGGGCAGTTTGACTGGGGCGGTCGCCTCCTAAAAAGTAACGGAGGCGCCCAAAGGTCCCCTCAGCACGGACGGCAACCGTGCGTGGAGTGCAAGGGCATAAGGGGGCCTGACTGTGAGGCCGACAGGCCGAGCAGGGGCGAAAGCCGGGCCTAGTGATCCCGTGGCTCCGTGTGGAAGGGCCACCGCTCATCGGATAAAAGGTACCCCGGGGATAACAGGCTAGTCTCCCCCGAGAGTCCACATCGACGGGGAGGTTCGGCACCTCGATGTCGGCCCATCGCATCCTGGGGCTGGACAAGGTCCCAAGGGTTGGTCTGTTCGCCCATTAAAGCGGTACGCGAGCTGGGTTCAGACCGTCGTGAGACAGGTCGGTC
>CBFDTI010000003.1:0-54334 GCA_965612795.1 uncultured bacterium
CCCAGTAAGCCTCAACGCCCTATAACCGATAACACCTGCACATAAGAGTGGTGCCGCCTCTGTATCAGTAAACCTATCAGGTATCAGGTACGCAAAATCTTCTGTCACCACGGTATACTCAGCATACCCACCGTCGACATCACACCCTGTAGCCTTGAACTCAGGGCATAGGTTTTCGTTACCTTCACGACAGAACCGACATCTTCCACAAGCTGAGTTTATCCACGCAATCCCCACACGGTCGCCGGGCTTGAATTTAGTAACCCCCGCCCCTAATTTCTCCACCCTTCCGACAATCTCATGCCCCAGAATTATCGGTAGCTTCGGCCGTAACCTACCCTCGATCTCATCCAGCTCAGTATGACACACACCACAGGCTAAGACCTTAACCAGTATCTGTCTATCACCAGGCTCAGGTATCGGAAGCTCAACCAGCTCCAACGGCTTCTCCTCGACAGGTGCTATCCTTCTTAAGATTTGTGCCTTCATCTTGCGATATACATAATGCAAACCGCACGCATGTCAATCAGCAGTTGCTGGACATCTTACGTATTAGTTCATCATTAATAAAGCAGGAGGTATGATGTGGGTCATGCTTCTATTAGCTCTTGTCCATCTTGACGGTAAGCCCATGCTCGCCAGTAACTACCGTATCTGCAATCTGTTTGATACCACCCATACTTATGATGTACTTCACTACAGGATAGCACTCGATATCGACCCCAGTGACGGTGTTGTCAACTCCGCACAAACCACCATCAACCTACGTGTGACGGTAGCTACACTGGATACGTTCGACCTATACTTTGCCGGTATGATCGTCGATAGCGTGTTTGTTGACACCTCAGCTGCTGCCTTTGTACGGCTTGCTGATACTTTAAGGATCGTCTCACCGATACGTTACTACTTAGGTGATAGCCTCGATATCACCGTATTCTATCATGGTGAGCCATCACATACGGGTGGGTTCGGTGGTGGCCTATACATACGTGCTTGGTATGTATATACGAGCTTCAACCCCGATGGCCCAAGGTATTGGTTCCCATGTTACGACTATCCATGGGATAAAGCTACTGCTGAGATCATTGTGACACTACCTGTGGAGTTCTACACCGTAGCGAATGGTAAACTCATCTCCGTCGACACCGTAGGTGAGCGTGCAACTTATCACTGGTACGAGTCATACCCCATAGCCACGTATTTGATAGCGATTGCAAGTTATCGCAACTTCACCACCTACAGCGATACGGTGATACTTGACACCGATACGTTACCCATCTACACGTGGTTACGTCATTATAATACCGAGTACGCAGGGTACTTTGAACCCGTCCCTGAGATGGTTGAATACTTCTCACAACTGTTTGGCATGTATCCATTCATGGGTGAGAAGTTCTCCAACGTTGACGTACCGCTCGGCTATGCGATGGAGAACCAAACCTGTGTATTTATCGATCTCAACGTACCATGGTCGGATCTCACCAGTGTCATCGCACATGAGTTATCACACCAGTGGTGGGGTGATTGTGTCACACTTGGTACATGGGCAGATGTGTGGCTAAACGAAGGGTTTGCCACCTACTGTGAAGCATTATGGGCGGAACATACTGATGGGTTTAACGGTTACATCGATTATATGCAACATATAATGCAAACTTACCTATCATACGAACCCTATCCACCTTATCCGATATATAACCCAGGTGCCTCACTCTGGCAGATGTACTCCGTTGTCACCTACGAGAAGGGTGCTTCTGTACTACACATGTTACGCTATATACTGGGGGATTCGACCTTCTTCAACACGTTACGAACGTATTTCAACACCTACGCATACGGTAATGCAGTGACAAGCGAACTACAACAGATGTTCGAATCCACAAGCGGTCAGGATTTGGATTGGTTCTTCACCGAATGGATATACCTGCCAGGACATCCAATCTATAAAGCATATTGGGGTTACCAACCAGCTGGTGGCGATACCAACCATGTCACGTTACGTATACTGCAGATACAGAGCCACAATTATGGTGTACCCACATACATCATGCCGATAGAGGTGCTCATCACAACAACCCAATCCGACACCATGTTTACGGTTTGGGATAGCTTAGATGACCAATGGTTTGAATTCAACGTGGTTGGTACCCCCACATCGGTAGAGATCGACCCCACCGGCTGGCTACTGTGTGAAAAACAGGTGATATGGGTTGACGAGCTACCACAGGTTATGGAGCAGTTACGGGTTACACCAACAGTAAGTAACGGCCAGCTACATCTGGAACTTATGATGGCAGAACCACAGGATATCAATGTAAATATAGTCGACATGTTGGGTCGCACAGTATATCAGATATTTGCACCCCACACCACGCGGTTAGATCGGTGGCTCAACGTTAGCCAGCTACCTGCAGGTTGTTACTTCATACGTGTAGATGCTGCCACCCGCACGTGGGTAACACGTGTGCTGCTACTGAAATGATCGCGATCTGGTTAAGCTCTTTAATCCATAGTGTATCAAACCCTGCCAATACCAGCTACTACCCGCTTATCCCACACAGCTACTACGTGTATAGGTCGAACCTTGGGCAACTCACCATAACCGTGGTCAAAGATACCGGTGAGAACAACCTCATACGTATAGAAAAGGCGCCATATGGTACATCTAAGGAGTACCTCACCATACAACCTGACGGCGTATATTGTCGGGGGCGTGAGATTAAGTTCTTCATCGGTGGTACTTCATACTGGTACAAGCCTCCCAAACCACGCATAAAGTGGCCATTAATAGTTGACACCTGCTGGCACTGGTACGGTAAGAAACTTGTGGACGATACAAGCTACGACGCTATAGCTACCATCTCAGTAATAGGGGTAGATACCGTTGATGTACCCGCGGGTAGGTTCATATGTATCAAGTTAACCGACGAATTACGTGTAAGTGACGGTACACAGTCACGATCAACCATATGGCTGGCACCCGGTGTGGGTGTGGTCAAGCTCGAAGCCAAGTGTGCAGCAAAAGGTATCCTCGGTGCGGTACAGAAGCTATTACATGCAGATACAGTAAGTGTCGAGCTTGAATCCTATCAACCTAAATATTAGAATATGGGACGATTCTTCATCACCCTTCTCCTTTATATCGGGGGGCCAAGAGCTATGGGGTTCTTTCTTAAACCCTTATGTGCTTGTTGAGATGGAAAAATAAGGTTGGCAAAAGCAAAATTTGTTATATTTTGATCTTTGGAGTAAGTTATGATTATAAAAGATGTACACAAATGTAAGGAAATAATCGCAAAGGATAACTCAATCTTAAAGGAATTATTGAGCCCTTTAAAAGAGCACCTCGCCATAAGGTATAGTCTTGCTCATGCAAGGGTTAAGCCTGGTGAAACCACCCTACCCCATAGGTTAAAGAGCTCAGAAGTCTACTATATACTGGAAGGGAAAGGCGAAATGTACATAGATGACGAAAAGGCGAAAGTATCCGCTGGACAAGTAATCTATATTCCACCAAACTCAGTTCAGAGAATAAAGAATATTGGGACGAACGATTTAATATTTTTGTGCATTGTAGATCCAGCCTGGAAACCTGAAGATGAAGAATTGGTAGAGTGATAAACAGATCAAAATTGCTCTCACTAACAGCGGATGAAATGAGTATAAACCAGATTGACGTCCACCTATATCTGCTATAATTCTTTTATAGCTAAGAGGGTGAAAATGGTCATCATCGGCATAACATGTAAAAGTGACACCAAAAGTTTTTATTTACCGCGCCCATATGTGATGGCGGTCACAGCTGCTGGTGGTACACCGTTGGTTTTACCACATGTGGACGGCACCTGTATCGATGAGCTATCTAACCTGCTGGATGGGTTGTTGCTTGCAGGTGGTGGCGACATACATCCGATGTTTTATGGAGGTACAGATTCTGACAAGCTCAAACGTGTCGACCCCACACGCGATCGTTTCGAACTCACATTGGTTAAGCGGTTCGCACGTACCGGTAAACCCATACTCGGTATATGTCGTGGTATGCAGGTGTTGAACGTAGCGTTTGGTGGCAACTTATATCATGATGTGGGTGAGCTCACCGATGTGAACCACTGGCAGAAAGCACCCGAACATGAACCCACACATACGATAACATTGAAAGAGGGTACACTGTTGCACAAAATCATGGGCCAAACAACCCTTATGGTGAATAGCTTCCATCATCAAGCAGTCAAAACCGTCGCGGATGGGTTCATCGTCTCTGCGTTGGCTGAGGATGGTATCATCGAGGCTATCGAACACCCCGATTATGGGTTTATGTTAGGTGTACAGTTTCATCCCGAATATATGTACGAAAGTGACCCCTTCAACAAACTATTTGCCGCATTTGTAGCCGCATGCAAAAGATGATACAGAGGTTAATCGCCGAGGTCGAGGATATACAAAAGTTGCGTGAGTTCAACGATGGTGGGGTCAGCATCTGTGAAGCCAAACTCAAAGTACGCATTATTGACAGCATACTGAAAACCAAGCTACCCAGGGGTACGAAGGGTAAAACTGGTGTCATAGTACGTAGATGCATACATCACGTACCGAGATTGGGTGACCACATCGTACTCACAGAGGATGAGACTCGCAAGTTCATAAAAGCTGACGTTACTACCCGTAGAGTGCTACAGAACAGATTCGTACGTGTGGCGATACTTGAGCCACTTGGTGCAAGGATCGGTTCACTGGCCTACAAACCGCGTGGAATGGATATCTTTGCACCGCGGCTGGACCTACAGAAGACGGGTTGGCTGTATTATGGTGGTATACTTGATACGTTATCGTTTGATGATGTCACCAGCTTATGGAATAAAGAGTATAAACATACCGTCAAAGGATACGAATACAAAAAGGGTAAGCTTAAGCTATTGAAACACATATCCACGCTACGTGAGCTACCTGCTGTGTACATGGATTACTCCATAACCGTAGGCTATAAGCGGAAGCTGGATTTCGGTCACCACATCATGTTACCACGACATGGGTTGGGGCAACACAATATCGTATTTATGCCGTTGGGTGATAGGGTCGAACATCTACGGTATCGACGCCCTTTAGCACCATGGATAAGGCTACACGACTATTCTGGGCTAAAAGCTGGTGGGTTCATATACGTAGATGAGCAACGTGGCATCTGCTTATTATGTTGTGCTGCAGCTGATAAGATTGAAGTTGTAAGGATTAGCCCCCACCAGCAGGGGTTGACGGTTACGCTTATGTTCCAACGCAAGGAAGTGACACCCACCACCGTAGCCAAGTACAGGGTACTTTACCTTGTGGGTGAATCCTTCCATGTGGATAAGTATACGGTTGCAATCATTGCACGTAATGTGGTGGATAAAAAATTCATCTCCATCGTACGTAGTGGTAAGACACCCTCGTACCTGTATCTATCGGTTCATGGTATGGACATAAAGCTGAAACTCTCACAGAAGACGTTACCAGGTATCGGCACACTCTACGTAGCAGAACATAAACCCATGTTGATGCCAACCGAAGTCAAAATCAAAGGGGTAACCTATGCGTAAATTCTCACCCATAACCTTTGGTTACGAATGGGAATGCCTCCTACTTAAGAATGATCTGAGTTTAGCCAACGAGCGCGATACTCGTGAGGTCGCCAACCACATACGTGCTATGATAAAGGGGTCAGAAACCGGTGTCGATTATATACATATGTTGGGGTTGATGCTCGAGTTACGTTCACCTATACTGCGAAATTTTGGCGAATTACGTGAATCCACAGCCACCCATATACGTGCTGTGTATGATGAATGTAACAAGCGCAAGCTACTATTCTTACCCGCAGGTGGCCACCCCGCACTCGGTAACGCGGTCGGTTTACACGTACACGTAGGTAGTATCTACAGCTATCCAGCTGCTACTAAGATAGCTAATAGTTTCATGCGATACGCACCTTGTTTTATAGCACTTGCAGCTAATTCACCCATCTACGGTGATAGAGTAGGTGAGTTCAAAAGCTATCGCATATTGACGCATGCGGATTTCTGCTCAGTAACGCGGTTGTTGATACAACCCAACCTTGCACAATGGCATTGGGGTGAAGATGTCTGTGTGAAGGTTGATTGGCACTCGACTATCGAGCTACGTGTGGGTGATGGTGCCAGCTCGATAGAATTTGTCACCGAATACGTGGCGTTCGTCACCGCATTTATGCTGAGAATAGCGGAAGAGCCGCTCACCAAACCGAACGTATCGCAATATGAGGAGTACCTTATCAACCGCTGGCGTGCAGCTAAGTATGGATTACAGGCGACATTCGATTGGGACGGCCACCCTGTACCAGTAGCTGATATATTGGATGAGATGCTGGCTATGGCAAGGTTCGACCTTATAGCAATGGATAGGCTCAAACTTATCCCCAAGATGGTAGCTACCCGTCAAACCCAGGCAGATTGGCAGCTTATGCTTTACAAAACCGTAAACGATACATTTGCATACACGAGGATGTTGATCGATATTGTCAAAACCGATGACCCATTCACCAAGTATATAGAGAATGCACCCACTTTACCCGTGTGTAAACCCGAACCTATCGAGAATTACATATTGGCAAACATCGAAAAAGAAACCCCTTACAGTATGCTGTATGACCTGCTGTTGATGCCGTATGGTATGCTGGATAAATATCTCAACAAGCTCATCAAAACGGGTCAAATCCGTATGCAATGCGATCCACGCTACGGTAAGCGGTTCACCCGCGTATAAATTACCGCACCACTATAGCTTTACGAGTTACTTGTTGATCACCTGCACGTAGCTGTATAAAGTAGACGCCTGCTGGTACGTGGTTACCGGATGAGTTGGTACCATCCCACTCCACCTCGTATATACCAGTACTTCGGGTAGCATCTACCAACTTACGTACGAGCCGACCACTCAAATCGTATATGTTGATCGTCACATGTACGTTTTCACCTATAATATGGTAAGCGATTGTTGTCCTATTATGGAATGGATTCGGCACGTTAGGGAATAGCTGCATAACGGTTGGTTTGGCCACGATACGTTCCTCCACCCCCGGTATTATCCTGCGTGCGACAAACTTCACATACCGTTGTTCGCCTCGCAGTAGATCGGGTTGCCCCTCATACCATACATACATGAGTGCAAAGTTATCGGTGATAACCACATCGAGTGCATCTGTATCGATAACCTCAACACTATCCACACGCCATGGGAATAGCACAATGGGAGATCGGTACCCCCATTTACCGGTGTAACCTGGACGGCCGGTGCGATTCATAGTTATACGGAAGATTATGGTATCACGGTCGTCACCTGGTATCACTATCAGTTCTTTAGTGTAAAGCAACGTATCATACACAGCATCGTCAGGTATCCTTGCATCAAGTGCGGGATCACAATATATTGCGGCACCATCGAGGTCGTCAGGTTCACCAATCCCTGGTGTATTGTTGTCGAGATCAAACTTAAATACTTGGTTACCAAGATAGAAAGCCACAGGGAAGGAGTAATGATCCTGCCTACAGAAGTATGCCTTGGTAGCACCCAACTGATAACTATAAGGGCCTTCCAATATCACATACCCACAGTAGATGACAGCACCCCCATTACGTATCCATGCAGGTGCCATACAGTGTGGGCCAAATATCTGTGCAATGTTGCAGTTACCTAACCCAAAGTATATCTTGGGGTTGGGCGAAACTATCGGTAAGGTATCATGTTCGTGTGTCTCACCGAACAGGAACCCGTAATCACTCGACCAAAAGTACCCCTCCTCCCCAGGTGTTGGATAATGTAGCTGCCATACGTTATAGTTACCATGCCCACTGGTGAAGAATATATCAACTGAATCACCAAATATCAAACTATCACCATTGAGCATACTCACCAGCCATGCAGTGCGATCGGTGGGTCCATCATCATACTGCACCGGCTGTATAGCATCCGGATACTTGATCCAATACCTGCCATAGGTTGCCTCACTGGTGGCTATACCCTGTGGGAAGTACCTCGCATCACAGCATGCGGTACCACCCAACACTGTACGTATCCATAGGGGTTGATTGCAGGTGACTAACTTCATTGCATCGGATGCATCACATCCGGTAACTATACCCCATATCGCATCACCGTACGGGTCGTCATCCAACATCCTGGTAAATGGCCACACCTGCTCCTGTATAAATGATGGATCCGCCTCCTCCAGCTTACACACAAACGCTATGTAGTCCGGTCGATACTCGGCTACTTCATCGAGTATCGGCCATATAGTGGCTGAGTATGTGAACACCTCACCGTTATGCCGCTGTACTAATGCATCTACGACTGCAGCCCAGTCGGGATCGCTGAGTGTTGCCTCACTTACAATTACCGCGTACCGATAAGTTGGTATCTCACGCTGATATATGGTAAAATAACCATCGGATGTATCTTCACCTGATAGTCCAGCGATATCGAACACCTTCACCCGTACCATACATGTAGCTGATGGTGTGTTGGGTATCCTCCACCAGTAGCTACCGGGATTACCTTCTTGATAAGTTATAGGTACCCATGTAGCACCACCATCTATTGAGTAATACAGTGAATCACCGGCTATAGCACCATTATCGGTAGCAGTCCACGTTATCTGGTAGACATCACCCGTACCCCATAGCTCACCACCGTTGGGTGATATCAGGTTAACCGTCGGCGGTATGGTATCTGGTACAATGGTGAAGTAACTATCTGATACATCCTCTCCCCTATTACCCCATGGATCGAATGCTACAACTTTCACCATACATAGGTCTGATGGTGTATTGGGTACCATCCACTCGTAACTGCCGGGGTTACCCATCATCCACGCCAGAGGTAACCAATTTGTACCGCCGTCTGTTGTGTAATAGATTGAGTCCATCACCACCGTGCTAGTATCGTATGCGTACCAGGTTATGGAGTGTAGCTCACCCACACCCCATGCTTCACCACCGTTGGGTGATATGACCTCAACCTCAGGTGGGGTAAACTCCTCACTCACCGGCATAAAGTAGAAATCGTCCACCCTTATCCAGCCATCATGTGTCGACATACCCGCAGATGATGATAGATCCTCGAGAAATACCTCTACGGTTACAACCTCTCCCTTAAAGTCGGATACGTCCATAAACCGTTCTGTCCAGTCTATCTCCTCCGTGCTACCAGTACCTTCGTGATATTCCAGGTAGATAGTGTCACCTCCCTCGGTTATCAACCTAACACCCATTGCAGGTGCACGTCTATCCAACCAATACCTAATCCAATAATGTAACGTATCAGCGATAACTACCACGGCTTGCCTTATATAAGCGTAACGTGGTGTACCAGTGTTACCTGTTACATTCTCTATCATCGCACAGTAATCACCCTGTATAGCTTCAGTATCCTGTAGTGTCACAGTAGGTGTAGGGGGGCCACCACCCAGCTCTACCTGCCAACCACCCTCGGTTTCGAAATCGCCATTAACAAATTGGCCTGCTGCGTTCACCCCGTATGTAAACAACAGCGCACCAAACATAAAGCAGATGAAACGTTTCATGTTACCTCCTCCCTTAAGTTCAATATCTTTGCAATATTGGCATTGGGGTCGATCCTCGGTATTATTTTACCTTCACTTGAAGTTAATAACGTGGTAACACCAGGTCCATGTCCTGCTATCACGCATGCACTATGAACTATTATCCCTATTGAGATAGCACCCTTCTTATAGATGCGACCGTATGAATGGTCGGCATCCATGATTGCAACAATATCGCCGAACCGCAAATCATCCAACCCGTACTTTTTGACAGTATCGTCATCAAACAGCTGTATATCATAGTCACCACTATAGGTTTGTGTTGCACCAAGCCCTGACCCCATGATCCCTGCTGGTATAACATGTGTAACCGGTACAGAGAGCTTATCATCCTCCACTTTTATATCCATTTTATCTAGTAGCGATGGATCCATGTTCATAACCTTGATCTCGGGAAAATCCAGCAGCTTCAAACCCAACCCTATCGCCTTTATGAGTATCTTATCCCCTATAACGAGCTTGTCCAAAATTTCGTGCTCGAAATCCACCAGCACATGTTCTATCCCACCGTGTTTACCTACTACTGTACCTTTTGCACCCTTGGCGTCACCTGATATTACTATTGCTTCGTTACCTACACAGGCGAGCAAGTTGAGCGCAGTATTGGCAGAAGCTCTACCACCGAATTCGGGTTGCTCCTTATTCTTGATGCTGACACCGGGTTCAACGTGATCAGCTTCAAACTGGTTTACTAGATCGCCCACACGTACATTGTAGGTTATACCACCGACACCGGGTAAAACCACAGGTTCACCTTTTGGTGTAACCCGATACGGTGGGTAAGATGCGATAGGACTGGATACCTCGCCAACGACTGAGATTTTGACCAATCTATCGACATTTGTACGCAACATTTTACCCCCTTTCGTCTATTTCATCAACACCACAACTTATATATGCACAGGACAGTTATCACGTCAACCGAGTTGGTTGACACAGCTTTGCTTTCATTAATTTACATGCATAGGGGCTGCAATGTTATTCGCGATAATTTTGATATCCACATACGATACGCTAACCGTACGCTATGCTGAAGGTATCAAGGTTGATGGCAATGTAGAAGTTCAATGGTATCAAGCGGATTCAACATTTGTCTATCGACAGTTCTCCCCGTATTACGATAGTATTAGCACCTACAGGACAGTAGTCAAATGCCTACAGGATAGGGGTAACTTATACTTTTTGTTTGATATACACACTGGTGGTGAACAACCCGTCGTTAAGCTTGCAGGTGCTGAGGACAGGGTAACGGTTTACATTGACCCTATGGACTCAAAAGTTATGGCATATGGGTTCAGTGTGACAGCATCCAACCAACGCATCGATTGGCTCGTGCTCGATGACGGTAGATGGAGCGATTACACGTGGGCTGGCGTGTGGGAGAGTGCCACACGTGTTTATCGGAATGGCACAGATAATCGGTTGGTGATCGAAATCAAGATACCGTTTAAGACACTGAGGTTCAGAAATGATATAGCGGATTGGGGGATACAGTTTCGTGTGTATTTTCAGCGATATAAAGAAACAAATTATTGGGTGTTACCGGACCAACGTGAGGGGCTTAGGGTATCTCAATTCGGTACACTTGCGCACGTGAAACCCACAGTTGTGGGTTATGGTATAGAGATCTATCCGGTGGGGCTTACAAAACATACCTTGTATCGAGAAGAAGAGAAAACGATACCATGGGTGGGGTTAGACTTCACTTGGAAAATATCGCCTTCACTTACACTTAATGTTACCGGGTGGCCGGATTTTGCTGAAATAGAATCAGACCCCTTCAAGATGAGCCTCAGCAAGTACGAAATCTATTATAGTGAAAGACGACCGTTCTTCCTTGAAGGTAAGGAGATATTCGAGCCTTCCGGGTTTGGTATCGTGAAGCCTTTCTATTCACGTAGGGTGGGCCGTCGTATGCGTGACGGTACGGGTGAGGTGCCAATACTTGGTGGCCTCAAGCTGACTGGTAAAACTCGTAGGTGGGAATTTGGCCTATTATCTGCATACACAGGGGATAAGTTCGGTGATTGGGATACCGCCTATGCTACCCTGTGGAACGTTATCCGCTACAAACACTATATTTTTACGAATTCGGAATTTGGAGGTATGTTAGCCACACGTATGGATAAGGGCTCCTCTTACTACGTGGTAGATGTAGACGGTAGTTTGCGATCGACCCACGATAACCTGACATATCAGGTGGTTGGCAACCTCAGCCGCTCATCAGCTGGTATCTTCGCCAGCTGCAGGGGTGAGAAACGGTTATCACAGGAATATACAGTGTTTATGCAATCCACATATACGGGTGAGGGGTTTGACATATCGCCGTTGGGTTATGCGACTACGTTCGCGGGTGATAGAAGTATCTTTCTGTTCCTCCATAGGATGAAGTTCATATCCAAGGGTAATCTCGACCGCTGGTCATACGGGTTAGGCTACGGTAGCAACAAAGAAGCTAACGAACCTTGGTGCCATGCTATGTATCTTAATGGTTACTTAGGATTCAGGAAGCCGTTCCCAATACGTGTGAACCTATCCATAGGGGGTGGCAGATTTTACGAATCCGGTACCTACTTCTGGGGTAAATCACTAAACTGGAATGTTGGGCTAAAACCCAAACAATATAGCTTCCAGATAGGTGGTTACTATGGATATGGGTGGAACTATCGACGTAATTTACTCGCCTGGCAAGGTACAATGCGGTTTAGTGCTTATGTACCGTTTTTGGGGAGATTTTCGTTAAATCCGTTCGGCAATTTATGGGTGGAGTTGGACCCACACGGTAAGTTACTACAGGTTACGATGACGGCTTCGATACACTTCGATATCATCATCACACCTTACATGGATGTAACGATAGCAACCAACCCCGTCGCTGTGTATGAAAGTGGTAAGCTACAGCTTACACAGGGACGTATAGCATTATTCTACTCGTGGGAATTCAAACCCAAATCCAAGTTCTACTTAGTATGGAATACGCTCTACACACAAAATGGAAACGGTTGGCAACCTATCGAACAAATAGCGGCAATCAAGCTACGCTGGTTGTTCCTGTTTTAGTACGATCTGACCGCGCTTGATGACAGCCAGTATCTTGTTTATACCCATATCCACCACTGTGATATCGGCAACATAACCAGGTGCGAGCTTACCATATTCGGTCTCCATAAAGCATGCATATGCGGGGTATTCAGTGAACCCCAGTATTGCTTCGTCGTAGCTGATATTGAGCTCGGGATTGGGGTGGTGGGTTGCACATTTTATACCAAATAGCGGATCGATATTTGTCACAGGTGAGTCTGAACCGAACCCCACCTTTATGTTACGATCGAATACTTTACGGAATGGGTTCATATTCATTGCTTTGCTGTAACCGAGCCGCTCAACGTAAAGATTGTGGAATACACCTTCGAAGGCAGGTTGCATGGATAACACTATCCCATGACGTGCAACCTGTTCGATCTGCTCGTCGGTTATACATTCGGCATGCTCGATCCTATGTCGATGTTGAGGCACTCTTTTGTAAGTATCCAACAGTTGACGGATGGCACGTTCACCTATTGCGTGCATCGCCACCTGTAACCCAGTTTCGGCTGCTTTGCGCACGAATTGTAGCAGCTCATCGTCCGTGAAATATAATATACCACAGGTATCGCTGTCATGATAGGGGGTATCCATTGCTGCTGTATGTGAGCTTATTGAGCCATCCACCAGCATACAACCACCTATACGTGGTAAGCCGAGGTCAACAACCGACTCTACATCTCTTGTTTGCACGTATGGTATCACATCTATCGGTAGGTCATCCTTTAGCTTATCATAAATTTTGTATTCCCTTAAGTTACTGAATAGCCCACAGATTGTTGTCACCCCATGGTTTATGGCATAGTTGCAGGTCAACTTTATCGCCTGTGCGATTATATCGTCCCCCATAGAGGACTGGATTTTGTACCAGATGGGTTCAAACTCCTCGCCACGCAATACTTCAGCTGCTGACGTTATACCTAACCTCCTACGTGCAGCAGTGTTCATCACACACGAGTGTAGATCCTCACGGATCACAATTATTGATTGTGTTCGTGACACAGTATCGAGCTCACTAGTGGTTGGATACCTCTTCTCACGTAACCTGTGGGGTGCCAACCCATACGCGATTAGTGGTTCATGGTGTAAGTTCATACTTAGTATTGATAGCACATCGTCGATACATGTGGCTGGTTTGAGGTTGGGATAAACCATCATCACGCCAGTGGTCACCACATGTACATGTGTATCCCAAAACCCTGGCAATATATACGCATTGTCGAACGTTTTCACCTCCATATTGGGTGGAAGCTGTGACACGTTTGTCACATCGTATATCCTGTCACCATCTATAATCACAGTATCGCGATCTGGATGGTTAAATATTTTGTTGCCCGTAATCGCATACATCACGTAATTTACATGTTTCACAAAGTGGCCGTATAGGCCGACATATGGATTTACCAAAATGTACCATTGCGGGGTTGAGTTTTATCCAATATTCCTTAGGGATTAGATGTTTGAGTTGGGTCTCGGTCTCCTCCGGTCGGCTCGTATGTACGATACCAAGTCTATTCGATATCCTATGTACATGCGTATCTACAGGTAGGGAAGGTTGCTCAAACCCAAACGCTATCACACAGTTAGCCGTTTTGCGACCTACACCTGGAAGTTTAAGTAGCTCATCGATATCGCATGGTACCTCGCCATTGTATTCGTTCTTCAGTATCTCAGCGATCGCTTTTATCTTGACAGCTTTCACCCTGTAGAAGCCTACAGGTTTTATGAGTTCGGCTATCTCAGTTATGTCAGCGGTTGCAAGTTCATCTATTGATCTAAACCGCTTAAATAATCGATTAGCTGCTGCGTGGGTAACTTCATCCTTTGTCCTGTGTGATAGTAAAGTAGCGATCAGTACTTGCCAGGGTTCGCGTTTACGTCTATGTATGGGATATGAAGCAAAGAACTGCACAATACGTGCAAGCTTCGCATCCATCAATCCGGTGTAAGCTTCCTACGTACCCCTATCATATAGCCGATGTTCACGGGTATCATGAACGGACAATACTTTATACTCCGTATGATACGACGTAATACTCTCAACGGTGAGTAAAATGCCTTATACGCATAGTTGAGCCCATCCATGAGCTCTTTGGGGGTCATGTTCTTGGGTTTATACACCACATGTAACGCATCATATTTTGACCAATCATACGTTGTGATCCTATTCTCTCTTTGGAGTTTATCAAACAACCTCGTCCCCGGCAATGGTGTAAGTATCGAGAATATTGCTGCATCTACCTGCGCCCTATCGAGGAAATTGACCGTACGCTGAAATACATGCTTATCATCTGCATCCATACCGAACATCATCGATGCTATCACCGCGATACCAAATTTATGCAACAGGTTGATTATTTTCTTGTAATCCACGAGATTGAACGCCTTGTTTATCTCCTGTAGTGCCTTTTTCGATATGGTTTCAAACCCAATGAATAGTGCACGGCAGCCACTTTTGGCAGCAAGCTTAATGAGTTCCACGTTTTTGAGTGTGTTGAGTGAAGCTTCGCCACCCCACTTGATCCTCAGTGGCGTAAGTGCTTTGAATAGTTGTTTGGCATATTTGATGTTGGCAAATATGTTGTCGTCCACAAATATAACGAACCGCTTACCGAACTTTTTGATCTCTTCGACCACCTTCTCGACGGGTTTCACCCGTATCTTGCGACCAAAAAATGTCGATACTGAGCAGAATGAACAGGCATTAGGACAACCACGTGTTGCCTGAATGAACATCACATAACGTGACCGCTGTGGTAATAAATCCCAGCGTGGCATGGGTGTGGTGCTGAGGTCACACAGCTGCCCTTTGTAGATGGGTTTAAGCCCATTATTTGATGCATCTTCTAACACTTTTTGCCAGACGGGTTCGGCTTCACCTACAACTACGGAATCGCTAAACCTAAGTGCTTCATCCGTCATAAACGATGGATGCATACCACCAAGTACAACCTTGGTACCACGTTTACGAAACTCGGTCGCTATCTCATACGCACGTGGTGCGTTACAGGTGAGCGCAGTTATAGCAACCAAATCATAGCGGTGGTTGAAGTCTATTTTACTGTAACGTTCGTCGATAATATGTATCTCATGTTCACGCGGGGTTAACCCTGCTATCGTGAGCAAGTTCAACGGTGGTGTCCTGTATATGGGACGTTCTTTGCGATTATATTTAGCATAACGGTTGGGGTAGATTAAGGCTATTTTCATCTATTTAAAATAACCGAGCTAAAAATTTTTCAACCACAAACTTCCTAAGTTGGCTAACCAACCGTGGATTAGCTCACAAGCCAGCAAGCTCGAACAAAAATCTTGACGGTTTCATCTTACGAGTATAACGTAACCTGGGATATGACAGGTAGACATGTTCGGTTGCACGTGTAAGTGCCACATAGAACAGGCGACGTTCTTCGTCAAGCTCATCGGGATCGAGTGTCGCACGCATAAGCGGAAATATATCATCGGTAAGTGACACAAGGAACACAACCTTAAACTCTAACCCCTTTGCTTGGTGTGCGGTGAGCAGCTTCACAGTATCCTTACCCCACTGTGCAACCTGCAGCTCTTCGAGTAACGCGATATGGTTTAAGAACTCACGTATTTCACCCCTACCGAAACCACGTGCAGCGTTGATCAGCTCCTCCAGGTTATATGCGCGGTTGATATCGCTTATCTCTTGGGCTACCTTCAACTTAGGTACAAAGCCTGAATCTATCAGCACGATTTCGAGTATCTCTGATACACCGAACTGCGAAGGTTCCCTCAGTATGGTGTTGAACCGTTCAAGGTACGATGTTAACCTCTCTTTATCTAATGCATTGGGTAGTTCACCCTTAAGCACAATCTGTTTATTCTTTATGCCGAAACATTTCTTGTAGGTTTTAGGTAGCATCAACACCCACATGATGAAATCCACCATACCTTGATAGCTGCCAGTGGTTAGACGTTCGAGGAACTTGATACACCTTTTGATTTCACGTCTTGCGTAGAAAGTTTCACCTTCCACCAACATGTACGGTATGTTGAAACTCGATAGCGTGTTTTCGAACACCGAAGATATTGCATTTATCCTATAAATTATTGCGATATCCGAGAACTTAAACCCATGCTTCTTGACGAGCTCCTCAATCTGTGCACCTACCTGCCAAGCTTCTTCGGACTCGTTCTCATAAGATTGTAGCTCTATCTTGCCTTCGGTTTCACGTAAGCTGATACTGGGATGTGTCTCACCCTCTATTTTGCTAACCAATGTCTGTGCTGCATTCAGTATCTTCTTAGGTATACGAAAGTTATTTGTCAACAAGTATACCTTTACCTGTGGGAAGTCACGTTCCACACGCTCCCTGAACCTATGCATACCGCCACGCCAGCTGTAGATGGATTGATTCTCATCACCTGTAAAGAAGATGTTTCCACCCGCAAGCAGCTTTATCAATTCATACTGTGCAGGCGTCAGATCTTGTAGCTCATCTGCGAACACCCACTTAAATATCCCACGATAATGTGCACCGATGTCGGGTTCACGTAACGCCTGTACACCGTAGTAGATGAGATCAGATAGATCCATCATCTGCTTATCCTTAAGTGCACGTTGATATCTATCGTATATCTCAGCACACTCGTGATCCCATTCGCTGCGTGCAAGTTGTTTGGCACGTTCGGGTGATATGAGGTTTGCTTTGTAGAGTTCGATACGTTCAAGCATCGCCTCTATCCTTGATAGCTCCTCACCTTTGGCGATACTACGTAATACATGCCAGGCATTGATTATGGAGAAATCCTCCTTAAACCCTAATCTTTTACCATCGTGTTTCAATATCCTATACGCCAAGGTATGTACTGTATCGACCACGAGGTTACGTAACTCTTTACCTATGATGTGTTCCAGCCGTGTTCGCATATCGTCGACAGCACGCCTAGTGAACCCCACTATTAGAAAGGAACCGGGGTCCTCACCTTCACGTAACAGCTTAGCTACCCTATAGATAAGTGTAACGGTTTTACCGGTACCGGGGCCACCCAACACCAGTATTTGAGGTGCGTCGGAGTTGATAATCTCCTCCTGCTGTGGTGTGAGGACTATCTCCTCTTCGAATACCTCGATAGGTGATTTGACAACTTCAACCGCCACACCACTTTTGCGACCCGGTGACAATATTGCGGATTTGAACTCATCTGCTGTGCTGAAACGTGCCTCTGGATCTTTATCAATCGCCTTTCTTATCACCTTATCGATATGTGCAGGTACTTTGGGGTTGAATACCGTAACTTTGGGTGGATAGCTATTGAAAATCTTCTCACGAATATCGTCAAGACTATCACCAAGGAAGGCTGGCTTACCGGTGAGCATCTCGTAGAATATAACACCTGCTGAGTAGATGTCAGATTGTTGGTAAAACTTACCACGCCATGCCTCAGGTGCCATGTATATCGGTGTACCTGCTATGCTGGCAGATAGGCTACCCTCGCGTACGAATTTACCTAACCCAAAGTCTGTAATCTTAACTGTATCGTCACTTGTTATCAATATATTTTCGGGTTTGAGGTCACGATGTATCACACCACGTTTATGTGCGTAATGGATAGCGTCCAACATCTGTACCATGTAATGGATGGCCTTATCCCACGGTAGCTTACCTTTGGTGAGCATATCGCGAAGCGATTTACCGCGAATGTATTCCATGACCAGCACGAGTTTACCTTCGATTATGTCGATATTGAAAAACCGTACGATGTTGGGGTGGTTCAACGAAGCTAACAGCTTGGCCTCATCCTTTAGCATGACAATATCCTGTTCACGCATACGGGCAACCTTTATGGCGAACTCACGTTCGAGTATGGTATCCCATACTAAATATACGTCACCAAACTGGCCACCCCCTAACCACGCATTTATCTTGTACTTACCCAGCTGGGTGAGTATCATCGAGCCGCGGCAAACAGGTGGACTGGGTTACCCTCCCCATGTAATGTCATACGTGCAGCTACTTTATCGTTGAGCTTACGTGCCTCATGTGCGATACCTACACCGGGGTAGGTCTCCCAACCATCTTCCCAGATGGTGTTGAAAAACTCACGTAGGGTGTCGATATCTGCACTCGTAGGTGCAGCAAATGCTATGCTTTCGAGTGCATAGCTTTTAAGCAGTTGTGGTAGGTATTTATCGAATAGAGTCGGGGATGCAAATATATCGGCAAAACATCTCTTACCCATTTTCACTATCATACCTACGTAATGGGGGTTGGATTCAAACTCCTTGCAGTATTCCTCCAACAGATCGTGCAGGCTAGTGAACGCATCATGTAGCGATTGTGTACGTGAACGTACCTTAAGTGATTCCAAAGTATGGGCTACTGAATGCCATATGCGGGATTGGTTGGTATCAAACCTACGTGTGGCACGAAGTGATTGTGTCACATCTTCGAGCAACATCGCACGTAACGATGGATACGATGTGGTATTACCAGCGGCAAACGTCAGCTCACCTGACCAACGTGATCGCTCGACACAACTTACGGGTACATCAACCTCACTGCGTTCAGCTATGAGTGCAGCTGTATTAAGTATGCGGTTCTGGTAGCCACCGACGATCTCCTCGCCATCGATAAGATAGAGTGGATTAGGGCCATCGTATGCGATATGTATGGTGGGTATCGTGGGCGAACTTGCTTCTGAGATACGTACCCAGTTATTGGCCTGTGCCTCACGTAATGTGACAATATCTGTGCCGTTACCATTGCTGCCAATCACCGGGACAATAAACAGGTTACGTATGAACCGCGGCTCACCTAACTTAAGGTTTTCGTGCCACATCTCAATAAATTTAACCCAAAAATCTTACCGTCAAATGTCCACTTTTACTTTAAATAGCTATTGACATATGGGTTTATCCCATATTTTGAATATCCACATGCGTAAAAAGATAATCGCTGGTAACTGGAAGATGCACAAAACCGTAGGTGATGCGATCGCCCTGGCCTCTGGCATAGTTGACAGCTACAAGCCGGAGCGGGTTGAGGTTGTCATCGCACCACCATTCACTGCATTGTACAAGGTAGCCGAGGTCATACGTGGTACACATGTGAGGTTGGGTGCACAGAACATGTTTCACGAACCCGAAGGTGCGTATACAGGTGAGGTATCACCCATCATGCTCAAGGATATAGGTGTGGAATATGTTATTATCGGGCATTCCGAACGTCGCAAGTATTTTGGTGAAACCGACACCACCGTGAACTTAAAGGTCAAATCTGCACTCAAACACAACCTTATACCGATAGTATGTGTAGGTGAGACGCTCGACGAACGTGAACATGGTATCACCATGGACGTAGTAAGACGACAGATTTTGGGTGCATTCACCGATATAACAGCGGATGCTTTCGAGCACATTGTCATAGCTTACGAACCCGTATGGGCGATAGGTACGGGTAAGGTGGCCACCCCCGAACAGGCGGTTGAGGTACATAGATTCATAAGAGAGGTGTTGCGAAACGAACTCAATGTAAAGGCCGAAAACGTGTCCATACTCTATGGTGGTAGCATCAAACCCAACAATATCGAATCTTTAATAAAGGAACCCGATATCGATGGTGGGCTCGTCGGTGGTGCAAGCTTGAGGGTTGACCAATTCGTTGAGATTGTTAAAATTTCGGATAGAATCGTAGGAGGCAACTGATGGGTGTGCTGCTTGGGCTGCACGTGTTTATCGCGTTAGTTCTTATCCTGGTGATCCTCATGCAACCTTCACGTGCAGGTGGACTTGGTGCTATAGGAGGTGGTACAACATACTTTGGGCCACGTGGATATGTGCCGTTTCTTACTAAAATCACAGTAGGTGCAGCCGTTATATTTTTTATTACCTCGCTCAGCCTTACACTTATGATTTCGCGTGCACGTACGAAAAGTGCTATCGAAAAGGCTATCGAGAAGGGGCCAACACCTACTGAAGAAAGGGTACCCACAGAAAGATGAAGGAAGCAGTTGTCGAGATAAAAGGTGCCCAGTATAGGGTAAGGGAGAACGACGTTGTGAAGGTACCCAAACTCGATGCTAACGTCGGTGATACAGTTAAGTTTACAACAGTACTGTTGGCTATAAAAGACGGTAAAACCATAGTCGGTACCCCTTATGTGGAAGGTGCTGAATGTGTCGCAAAAGTGTTGGAAACCAAAAAGGATAAAAAGATCATCGTCTATAAGTATAAGCCCAAAAAACGTTACTACAGGATGAAAGGGCACCGTCAATGGTACACAAAGATAAAGATTGAAAAGCTCAACCTTTAAGGAGGAAATATGGCACATAAAAAGGGGGCAGGTGCTTCCCGAAACGGCCGTGATTCCAAACCCAAATACCTGGGGGTGAAGCGGTACGATGGACAGCTTGTAAACACAGGTGAGATACTCGTACGGCAACGAGGTACACGATTTCTACCCGGTATAAACGTGGGTAGGGGTGGTGACGATACATTGTTTGCACTCGCAACAGGTAAGGTTAAATTCACCACTCGTAGAGGTAAGAAGATAGTGCACGTGCTCCCTGTGGATGGAACTGGCTGAACTTGAGGATTGGTTACGACTTGCCATCGCACCAGGTGTGGGGGAGGCCAAACTTGTTAAGTTGATAACACAATATGGTGACCCCAAATCCATATTCCATGTAGATAAAGAGACACTAAAACATCAAGTAGGTGAAGAAGCCGCTAATGGTATAGATAATATCAAAGGTTACGATGTGAAGCGTTTCGTAGAGATTATGGATAAGCTTAATATACAGTTGATACCAATGACAGATGCGAAATATCCAAAGGTGTTGCTTCAACTATCTGTACCACCACCTATGCTTTTTGTAAGGGGTGAGCTATGTGACGAAGATACTCGTGGTGTAGCAATCGTAGGTGCCCGTAAAGCTACCAATTACGGTAGGAATGTTGCACACCACTTAGCCTATGAATTGGCACGTACGGGGGTAACCATCATATCGGGTATGGCAAGAGGTATAGACACTGAGGCACATAAAGGGGCACTCGAAGCCAACGGCAGAACCATAGCGGTGTGGGGCTCGGGACTCGATTGGGTCTATCCAGCCGAAAACCGCTACCTTGCCAACCACATAATTAACAATGGCGCATGTGTGTCGGAATTCCCACCCCGTACCAGGCCCGAAGCTGGTAACTTTCCACGCCGTAACCGTATAATAAGTGCACTGTCAAGAGCTGTTATAGTAGTTGAAGCTGCTATCACGTCGGGTGTCATGCATACCGTACGGTGGGCGTTAGAGCTCGGTCGTGATGTACTTGCAGTACCTGGTAACATAACAAGCCGTATGAGTGAAGGTACAAATATGCTTATAGCACAAGGGGCACATGTCATCACCAAGGTGGAGGACATATTTGAGCTACTCAACATCGACTATAAGGTGAAAAAGGTTGAGGTTGAATTAACTGATGAAGAAAAATCTGTATTGGAGGTGTTGACAGACGAACCCCAACATGTGGACGATATAGCTGAACGTCTGAACATGCCCGTACAGAGGTTGACCGCCATACTTCTGACATTAGAGTTAAAACGTCAAGTTAAGCAATTACCTGGACGAAATTTTATACGTCTACCTTGACAAAATTGTGACAACCTTAAGATGTAAGTTAGAAAAGGAGGTAAGATGCGAGTGACGATAGACGAGGACGCATGCATCGGTTGTGGCGTGTGTGAAGCTATGTGTCCAGAAGTCTTCAAAGTGGAGGGTGACAAGGCGAAAGTCATCGATCCCGAAGGTTGCAACGGCTGTAACTGTCAGGAGGTGGCTGAGTCCTGTCCCACACAGGCTATAATAATCGAAGCGTGATGACGGATAGACTTTCGCGCTGGTATAGGTTTATTGGTCATGGGAAAGGTGTCCGTACCTCAAGGAGGGGGGCCACAAATTGTGAAGTTCTAGCACACATTCTAATACCATTAGGGGACAGCTGGGTGGCCCCCTTCCCATAACTATGGAGTTGAAATATAAACCAGTATGTGGCCGACCCTCATAATATAAATAGATGATGAAACACCCCGCTATAGTGTTGCTGTTCATTATAATATTTACAGGATGCGTACATTTTAAATCCTACTTCAACCTTTTCTACAACGCGAAGAAAGACTACGAGGAAGCAATCAAAACGGAACCACCGTCCAAACAGAAATTAGATAAGGTGATAGAAAGGTGTGGCAAAATAATAAAGTATTATCCCACATCACGTTGGGTACCTGATGCCGTATTGCTCATGGGTAAGGCGTTCCTCGCAAAGGGTGAGTACAGTCAAGCTGAGGAGAAGTTTCGTGAATTTATCAAGTTTTTCCCCGAACACAAAGCCTGTAACGAAGCACGTTATATGCTGGCAGAGACCTACATCAAACAAGGTGACCTCATAAAGGCACGTGAGCTGTTGGAACCACTCATATCCACAAGCAAAGGACAGCTCTGCGAAAGAGCTTATTATCTGTTGATACAATCATACTTCGAAGAGCGTGCCTATTATGAAGCTATAGATAAAGGTGAACAGTTTCTGAAACGGTTTCCAAAAAGTTCATACAAAGGTGATGTGTTGTTGACATTAGGTGCGGCGTATGATTCGCTTCGCAAATACGAACATGCAGCCACCATGTACCAGCAAGCGCTACGGTTTGCGACACGCAAAAACCCCATACTTATAAAGCTGGCACGTGCTGAAATATTGATGGGTAACGTAGAGGAGGGGTTAAATAAGCTCGAAGAACTACGTAAGAGGGTGACCGATCCCACCGAAGAGGAAGCTATTGCACTAGAGATGGCAAGAGGTTACATAGAGCTTGGTGACACAAATAGGGCTATCGACCTGCTGCAGAAATATACGAATTCGGTCAATGCACTGTTATTACTTGCAGAGATATATGAATGGCTATGCAACTACAAAGAAGCGGCCCAGTATTACGATGAGATTGCACGGAAAGGCGCCCCCCTCCTACGTGCGAGGGCCAGCTTACGCAAAGAGGCTATCGATAAGCTTCTCAAGTATGAAGCAGATACAAGTATGACGGATACCACTATATTTAGGTTGGCAGAATTGTATCTGTTTGAGTTCGATCAACTCGATAAGGCACGCCAATATTACCTTCAGGTGTGGCAGGATTATCCCCAAAGCCGGTATGCACCCAAGGCGGGGTTGGCTTTGGCATGGATCGCACGTCATAAGGATAATAACCCCGAATTGGCTTGTGAGTATTATGAGGCAGTAATCGAACGTTACCCCAACACCTATTATGCACGTAAAGCAAGCGAGCTACTGAATGCAGTACGTGAAAGTAGAGATAATAAAGAACAGTGAAGTAGCAGCTCAGATATTTGAGCTACAGGTGAGGGTTGAACTCGGTCACGTGAAGCCCGGTCAGTTTGTGCTTCTATACCCGAGGGGATGCCTTCTACCGCGTCCCTTCAGTGTGGGGGATTATGTCAATAATGTACTTACCATCTTCTACAAGGTCGTAGGTAAAGGTACACATGAGCTCACCAAACTGCAACCCACTGCCAGCATTTACTTGTTGGGTCCATTAGGGAATGGGTTTGATATTCCCACCCATCATATAAACGTGATCGCTGGTGGGATAGGGATCGCACCCTTCTTCTTGCTCAAACGGTTTGCAGACGATGTAACCCTTGTGTGGGGTGTTAAGACCAAAGATGAGTTTTTTGGGCTGGAAAGATTCAAAGGTTGGGACATACACCTCTATACTGAGGATGGTTCCCATGGGATGCAAGGTATGGCCACAGATTGTCTCAATACAATAAGTAAGGATACAATATTGGCATGTGGGCCGGTGGGGATGCTTAACCAGCTCATAGATTTCGCCATAAGTAATAACCGATATGTACAGGTGTTGGTTGAACAGCGTATGGGTTGCGGTATAGGTGCATGTCGTGGCTGTGCCATACGCAGGCGAGTTGGCGGATATTTCCATTTATGTGAGGACGGACCCGTTTTTGACGCACGCACGATAGTGCTATGAAGCGACTTGAGGTAAAAGCTTTTGGTGTAACATTTAGAAATCCGATACTATTAGCTTCAGGTACGTGGTCACCGAGGTTGAACGAACTCTATCCATTATCGATGTTGGGCGGCTTGGTGACCAAAAGCATAACAGTTGAACCGTGTGAAGGTAACCCACCACCCAGGATCTGGGAAACCGAACATGGGGTGCTCAACTCGATAGGACTGGAGAACCCCGGTATCGATAGATTCATAAATGAGGTGTTACCTGAATTGGAACAACTCAACCCCATCATCATAGTGAGTATAGCAGGTAGTAAGCCGGAAGAGTTCTATACATTGGTGGAACGGCTCAACCCCACCAATGTAACCGCATACGAGATAAATGTATCATGTCCGAACGTTGCACGTGGAGGTATCGAGCTGGGTAAAGATATCGCCAGTTTATTAGATATGGCACGTAACCTATATAAGTTGAGCCATAAACCGCTAATCTACAAGCTATCGATAGTACATGATATCGACCAGATAGTGCCACTACTTACACCGTATGCGGATGGGTTCACCCTCATAAACAGTGTACCGGCAATGGCTATCGATTTACAAACACGTAGGCCGCAGCTCGGCAACGTAACAGGTGGGCTATCTGGTCCCCCCATTAAACCTATCGCCCTATATGCGGTACATAAGGCGAAAAAGCTCACCCACTTGCCGATCATCGGCTGTGGTGGCGTGTCGAAGCTCGAAGATGTGCTCGAATTCATCGCCGTAGGTGCATCACTTGTACAGGTGGGTAGCGCCAACTTCAACCATCCCCTCATCGGTAAGGAATTGGTGGCTGGGTTAACAAACTTAGTAAATAATATGGAGTAGGTGGTAACATGCGTAACGTGTGGCTGTTGGGGATGACGAGCCTGCTCACCGATGTATCAAGCGAAATGATACTACCCATACTACCGTTCTTTATAGAAGCGCTCGGCGGTAAGGGGTTAGCTATTGGCTTGGCAGCGGGTTTAGGTGAGGCAGCAGCTTCGTTCTTCAAGTTATTTTCGGGCTGGTTAGCTGAACGTACACGTAAGAAAGGGTTAGTATTCACCGGGTATGGGTTATCATCTATCGCTAAGCTGTTTATGGGGATGGCATCCAACTGGAGTACAGTGGTTGCGTTCAGAACCGTCGATCGTATCGGCAAGGGTATACGTACATCACCAAGAGATGCATTGATTGCTGAAAGTGTAACCGCACGTGGACGTGGGTTCGGCCTTCATCGTGCACTTGACACAGCGGGTGCAATAATTGGGTCGATCATCGTATTAACATATCTTTACTACACTATACCACAGCTTGCGAACTATAAGATTGTCATCTTTGTAGCTGCAATAATAGGGTTTACGGCGTTGATACCACTTATATGGGTGGAAGAGAAACGCATCTCCCACGAACCTATAAGCTTCAGACGACTACCGTGGTCACCTGAGTTCAAGACATTCTTGATAGTTACAACATTGTTTGCATTCGGTAACGTAAATTATATGTTCTTCTTGTTGAGGCTTGCGAAGGGGTTAGAACTTACGGTGACAGCCGAACGTGCCATCCTCATAACACTCGCGTTCTATATACTGTTTAATGTCATCTACACTGCGTTCGCATATCCTATCGGTAAGTGGAGCGATCGTATTGGCAAACACCCAGTAGTTATTGCCGCATTTGTTCTATATTTCCTGATAACTATGGGGTTTGCGACACTTGATGGATACTGGTTATTGGTACCGTTCATGTTCTATGGGTTATTTTTTGCATTACTTGAAGGTACACAACGTGCATGGGGTGCCGATATGATGAAACGCCATTATGGGATACAATTTGGTGTATTTCACTTCCTCACAGGGACAGCCACCCTTATAGGGGCGCTTGTTGCCGGTGTGCTGTGGGATATCGATCCAGACTATACGTTTTATTTTGGTGCATCGATCAGCTTACTAACGCTTGCAGTTGTAGTACTGGTGCGCCACTCGTTAACTAAAAATTCAACGTGAATTACATATGAGCAAACTTTTTGTCCAACCCTTACGTCTAATATAAAAGATGAACCAGAAGGAGGCAACAATGCGTAGATGGGTACCACTTCTCATCATGGGTATATTTTTAGCCGCTATCTGGGGGTGTCGTGAAGCACAACCTCCTACGATGAGTGATGAGGAGGCGATCAGGGCATTGATTTCGAACCTACCATATTTTGGGATTGACGTCGAATATACCAAACCGGATACCGTGGAAGGGCCAACCAAAGAACCCATACAACCTATCTTCTGGTGGCGTGAAGGTACACACCTCAGTATCGATCTTGATATAGATATTGTTGGCGATTCAGCATTCGTGACGATATCACGTGATTGCGAAGGTATACTACACATCATCACGGGTGGCGATACCATAGATACAGTGGATAAGCCGTTACATGATACGTTCCTACGATACGCGATATTTAAACGCGATACCGTACCAGGTTATTACCGTGGATGGCGTATATGGATGGTCTCGGGTGCAGAGGCAACATCCGATCCCAACACGGTAGCTATCGATAGTATCAGAATACAGTCTACAAGCTACCCCGATACGGTATTAACGGATCCGCTCACAATCGTACATAGGGATGATATCCTCACGTTTGGACCTAACGAACAGGTTATCGTGACAGTTTACACAAATGTTGACTCTGCATGCGTGTTCATGCATTCCTTCCGACGTGGCCCAGCCGGCATACGGCGTCACCATAGGTGGAGGTTTACACGTGTAGGTAACGGTATTTATGAAGGTGTATGGTATACACCATTCGCATATGGTGTACATCGTGCTGCCGTGGATGTACTACACTGGAACACACTGCACGATAGCGAGTACGTGTACGATGCGAACGCATGGCTGTTCCCGTATCTGGTGAAATAGTTACACCTGTACGGCAGCTATTAAAGGTCGGGTGGGCTGCCCACCCGACCTTTTCATACTTACATTGGGCTACAATTGACAGCCTGTAATACCTCTCCCACCCTTGCATTCTACACGTTATACACTATTTTTAAAATATGGATAGGAATTTTCTTGTTGCGTTGGTGTTGATAATTTTGGTATTACTCATATGGAGTATATTTTTCACACCTAAAAAGCCACCAGTTACACCAGAGGAGCAAGCTGCAGCTAAACCCGAATCCGTGGAGGTTGAACAACCACCTACACCAGCGTTACCAGTAATACCTGTGGCAGATAGTTTCGACACACCAACGTATCGGATAGTGTTCACACAGAAAGGCGGTGGTATCAGTAAGATATACCTAAAGCACCACCTATTACCCAAAAGTGGCGGTTGGGTGCAGCTCGTACCCCAAGGTAAGGTAGCGTTTACTGAAAAGGTCAACCTAAACGGCGAAATCATCAACCTAGGTGATAGCCTTTATAGGCTAATAGATAGAACTGATAGCTCGGTTACGTTCGAATTTGTAATCAAAGGTGATACGATTCGCAAAACATTCTATATGGATACTATCGATTATGGGATCAGGTTACATTATGAGTTACCGCAAACCACAAAGGAGTACGAAGTTATCGTACCTGGTATCGAGGCTACTGAAGAATGGGCTATGGAATACACATACTTTTCTGGTGTCATACGTACACTTGAAGGTGCAAGTACACACCCGATACGTGAGCTAGCACGTGGCGGCCATTCCGTCAAGGGCAAGATACTATGGGGGGTGACCAAAAACAAATTCTTCTTGATAGGATTGATACCTCAATCCCCCTCTATCGGTTATAGCATGTGGGCAACCGACCTCGCCCGTACAGCTGGTGGCTGTGGCGGGTTCGGCTGTATGGGGGCAGGATACAAGGGTTACATAGCGTTTAGTTTGATGTTGGAGCCACACACCACCGATATGTTCATATATGCAGGGCCGATGCAATATAAAGTGTTGACAGACCTGGGGTTACGTGATGCGTACTACTTGGGGTGGCGCTGGATACGTCCCATATCAAGGGCATTGCTTGCAATCTTCTACGTAATACATAGAGTGGTACCTAATTACGGGTTGGTTATTGTTATTGTATCTGCACTCATAGCGTTTGCGTTTTACCCACTCAACCGTCACAACCAACGTGCAATGGTAGCATTACAGAGGTTACAACCCAAAATACAGGAATTACAGAAAAAGTATAAAGATAACCCACAGAAGTTGAACCAAGCAATAATGGAACTCTACCGTAAGCATAGAGTTAACCCATTCAGCGGATGTTTACCTCTACTCATACAGATGCCGGTATTCTTCGCATTATATGCGGTATTTACAACGACACCCGAACTTAGGGGTGCACGCTTCCTATGGGTGAAGAATCTCGTACAACCTGATCCATACTTCCTATTACCTATACTTATGGGGGTTACCCTATTCATACAGCAGAAGTTCCAACCGCAAACCATGGAACAGCAACGTGGCATGACCAATATCATATTCCCTATACTTATAACCTTCCTGTTTATGAACTTCCCCGCCGGTATGGCGTTGTACCTGTTCACGTACAATATTGTTTCCCTCATACAGACTGTTTTGATACGACGTGAAGAGCTACGTAAGGTTCAAAAGTGATGATAGTGCTTGGGGTTGACACATCATGTGATGATACCTCATGTGGTATAGTTGATAGTGATGGCAAGATACTCGCAAATGTAGTTGCATCACAAGAGATACACAGTAAGTTTGGTGGTGTAGTACCTGAAATAGCGTCACGTGAACATACACGTAACATAATCCCGGTAGTAGAGAAGGCACTTACGGATGCTAAGCTTAGTTTGGACGAAATTGATGGGTTCGGTGTCACCTACGCACCTGGGTTAGTGGGTGCATTATTTGTCGGCTTGTCATTCATCAAAGCCATAAGCTACGGTACGGGTAAGCCATTCGTGGGGGTGAACCACCTCGAAAGTCACATATTTTCGATATTACTCGAACATCGTGTAGAATTTCCAACCCTCGTGTTGATAGTATCAGGTGGGCACACCGAACTCGTACTCGTACGTGCACCCGGTAGTTATAAATTACTTGGCAGCACACTAGATGATGCAGCGGGTGAGGTACTCGACAAGGTCGCACGTGTGTTGGGGTTAAAGTACCCGGGTGGGCCAAAGCTTGAGAAACTTGCAAGGGATGGCGATCCACAAGCTGTTAAGTTGCCACGTCCGGAAATCTCAGGCTATAATTTTAGTTTCAGTGGGCTCAAAACCCACGCAATACAGTGCTTCAAACATCACCCCGACGTACGACGTGAGGATTTTGCTGCCAGCTTCCAGCATGCGGTCATGGATGCATTGGTGACTAAACTACGTAAAGCAGTACGTGAGCTCAAAATACCACGAGTAGGTGTTGTAGGTGGTGTAGCAGCTAACGGCTATCTGCGTAACTTGATACGCGAGAGGTTACCAGATGTGGAGATTTATTTCCCATCACGTAAACTGTGCACGGATAATGGTGCTATGGTGGCAGGTGTGGCACAGTTTCGGCTCAACCGCGGCGAGCGTAGCTCATTATCATTACGCCCATATTCTAGGTTACCTAAGGGTGGATTAGGATGATGGACTTGGCTATCGAGATACGTACACGCGATAATGCCGAAGGTAAACGTATAAAGCACGAAATAGAGGAGCTAGGCTATAAAGTTGATAAGGTGGAGTTTAGCAAAATATACTTGCTGTTAGGTGTAGAAGCTAAGGAAATAGCCATCCGCATAGCAGAGGAGATACTCATCGATAATGTGTGGGAGACATATGAGATTAGAGAATATCCATTTAAACCACAAGACGGCGAACTGATAATCGCATACAATCCTGGAGTCATGGATCCCGTTGCCAACACCGCACGTGCAGTGATAAGCGAATGTGGCTATAAGATAGAAGAGGTAAAAGTCATGCGTAAGTATAGGTTATACGGTATACAGCGTGAAGCTATCACCCGTATAGCGGAAAAGCTGTTGTATAATAAGTTAATCGAACACATCAGTACAGGTGAACATATACTGTCGGTACCTACCTATAAGTTAGAAATTGTGACTGTACCGTTACGTGAGGCGACACCCGATGAGCTGCTATCGATATCACGTAACAGGGCGATGTTCCTGGATCTCAATGAAATGCGATCCATACAACAATACTACCGCAAATTGGGGCGTGACCCCACGGATGTGGAGTTAGATACTATCGCAATACTGTGGTCGGAACATTGTTCACACAAGACGTTTCGTGGCAAGATAGAACTTGATACGCCAGTCGACGGCAAGAAGGTGATCGATAACCTGCTCAAAACATACATCATGCGTGCAACGGAGGAGATAGCACATCCAAGAGTATTATCAGCATTTAAGGATAACGCTGGTATTTTTGCGCTCGACGATAAATACGGGGTGGCGGTGAAAGTAGAAACACATAACCATCCATCAGCACTCGAACCGTACGGTGGTGCAGCCACCGGTATAGGTGGTGTGATACGTGATATCTTGGGTGCGGGGTTAGGTGCCAAACCTATCGCCAATATCGATGTATTTCTGTTTGGGCCACTGGAATTACAACATGAGGAGCTACCACCGGGCGTATTGCATCCACGCCGTATAGCGAAGGGCGTGGTTAGTGGTGTACGTGATTATGGTAACAAGATGGGTATACCGACAGTTAATGGTGCGGTGATATTCCATCCAGGTTACGTAACAAACCCTGTGGTCTATTGTGGCTGTGTAGGTGTAATACCAAGGGATAAAATTCACAAGCAAGTACAACCTGGTGACGTAATTGTATTAGTGGGGGGTCGTACCGGGCGTGATGGTATACATGGGGCGACATTCTCGTCAGGTGAGATGGATACATCAACTGAGGCAAAGTTCATGACCGCAGTACAGTTAGGTGACCCCATCACTGAGAAGAAGCTACAGGATGCATTGCTAGTGGCACGTGATAGAGGATTGTATCGGGCGATCACCGATTGTGGTGCTGGTGGTATCGCCACCGCGGTGGTGGAGCTTGGTAAATACACAGGTGCAGAGGTTGAGCTCAACCGTGTACCACTGAAATACGAGGGGTTAACCTATCGCGAGATATGGATAGCGGAGTCACAGGAACGTATGGTATTAGCGGTACCTCCGGATAAGGTGGACGAACTGGTAAAAGTATTCCAATCATATAACAGTGAAGCCACCCCTATTGGTAAATTTAGGTCCGATGGTAAGATTATATTGAAGTACGATGGTAAGCTGGTGGGTGAACTTCACACCAAATTTATATTTGAACAACAGCCGTTGGGCTGCAAAAAGGCAAGATTACCTAAATGTGTCGAATCGCCACACCGTACACGTCAATATGATAGCAATACCATACGTGGATTGTTGTTAAAAATGTTAGCATCACCATTTGTTGCATCAAAAGACTGGGTGGTACGCCAATATGATCATGAAGTACAGGGTGGTAGTGTAATCAAACCACTCTATGGTGATGCAGCAGTTATCACACCATGGCCCGGCACTACATATGGTATAGCTATTGGGTGTGGGATCAATCCACTCTATTCCATACATCCATACAAGATGGCACAAGCAGCGGTTGACGAAGCCGTACGTCAGATAGTTGCAGTAGGTGGTAACCCTGATAACATAGCATTGCTGGATAATTTCTCATGGGGTAACCCTGAAGATCACGAAAAATTAGGTGCACTCGTGTTGGCAGCTAAGGGGCTGTACGATGCAGCTAAGGAGTTAGGTACGCCATTCATATCGGGTAAGGATAGCCTGCACAACGAGTTCAGGTTGGGTGATAAAAGTATATCGATACCACACACGTTGTTGGTCACAGCTATCGGTATCGTGGAAGATATCAATTACACGGTTACGATGGGGTTGAAACACATAGGGGATAGGATCGGTATCGTTGGCTCTACACTTAGCGAGTTGGGTGGCTCATTGTGGGCATATGTTGAGAACGAGCCATACGGTATTGTGCCAACATTTGATGGTGAGCTTGCCAGGAGGGTATACAGAGCGGTACATGAACTCATACAACAGGGTATAATCGTAGCAGCACATGATGTATCAGAAGGCGGTATAGGGGTGGCAGTTGTCGAGATGGCACAAACTGGCCAGAAGGGGGTTACCATCGATATCAACAAAATACCACATGAGGGTGAGCTACGAGAATGGGAATTGCTGTTCTCGGAATCTAACTCGAGGGTGGTTGTTGAGATAGCAAAGGGTAAAGAAGCTGCATTCTTAGATATACTGGCGAAAAACGGTGTACCAGGTGACATAATCGGTGAAGTTATACCCGATAGCGAGGTGAAGTTCATCCATAATGGTGAGCTGCTGTTCTCAGTACCACCCGTGATACCACGGTATCCGGATTTCGCATAGAGGCAAATACACGTAAGTTTGCGTTAACTCTATGATGATTTAAAACTACTTCACCAACACCAGCTTCTTTATGTCTCTGAATCCACCAACCTTCAGTTTACAGAAGTACACACCCGCAGATAGCTTACAGCCACGCTCGTCGGTACCATCCCATACCACCGTGTATGTGCCAGGTGGTTTATTGCTATCCACTAATGTACGTACTAACCTACCTGTTATATCGTAGAGCTTGAGGCTCACACGTAGTTTCTTACCATGTGCAGCTGCTACCTGGTACTTAATCGTGGTAGCTCCATTGAATGGATTGGGAAAATTCTGATACAATCTATTCACACCCACGTGTGGAAGCTCTTCCAGCCCCACGATTATCGAATCTGCCAGCACGTATATTTTGGGTTCATACCCTGTAAAGTATACACCGAAGTTGGCCAACCCCGCACCCTCCGTTTCTACATATTCGTTATGCAGCACATCATTCATGTAGTACGTTGAATCCGGCGATATACCCAGTGAATCTATCGGTATTTGTAGCACTACGTAGTTACCACCTTCGTAAAAGTTGAACCCACATATAACGATATTGTCATCCGCCTTACGTAAGAATGCATATACAGTAGGTGAAGACGTACTTATTCGTACAATCTCATCCGTCCTAAGTGCTGGGAATGTATTCCTTATCCAGCACAACCTCCTGTAGTATGGCCGTAAGTTATATGGGTCACTCCAATCAATCCTATCCCGTAGTGTGAGCTCACCCACCTCCTGCCCCGCGTATATGAGCGGTATACCGGGTATTGTGAACAACAATGCAGCCATAAGTTTGGTCTGTTCCACTGTATGATACGCTATGTAGCGGGTTTCGTCATGATTTTCGAGAAACCTCAACGGAAACCTATCCTTTGGAAACGCATACCCGTAGTTTGTTATAACCTGATGTAATGCATCTATCTCATCACCGGTGACACCACCATCAAATATATTGGCGAAATTCACCGGCGCTGCATGGTGTAGATTCCAGTCATATGCGAGATCGAACCTATGTCTGAAATATCTGAAATCGGCCGCTGAAGCCTCTGCCAAAAGCAACGCATCGGGTTTTTTGGACTTCACACGTTCACGCCATATACGCCAATAGGTTGAATCCCTACCTTCCACCGCCCATGCTAAGTCACATCTGTAGCCATCGATATCGAACTCCGTCACCCAATACTCTGCCATATCTAGTAAATATGATTTTAGGTGTGGGTTGTTGAAGTTCAAATCTGGCAGGTCGGCACCTGCTGTCCATTGGTAGTTACCGTATTCATCCCACATGAAGTAGTCGTAGAAATGTGAGTACTCGCCATAGCTCTGTGCATCTATCATCCACGGATGTTGGTTAGAACAGTGGTTGATCACGTGATCGATGATGACCCTTATTCCATATGTTTTACATGTAGCAAGTAATTCATGCAGATCCTCCTCTGTACCATAATCTGGTCGTATCCCGTAGTAATCGAGTACCGAATATCCGTTGGTATATGCGCTGGGGTTTATCGGCATAAACCATATGCAGTTGATACCAAGGTCCTTCAATTCCGGTATACGAGCACGTACAGCGTTGAAGTTACCTTCTTCGCTGAATGATTGTACGAATATCTCGTAGATGATGGCATCCCTTATCCACTCTGCGATACTGTCGGTGGTTGCAACACTAACCGCACCATCTTTAACCCTTATAAACCTACGTGCAAAGTCTGTATTCCCGTCAGGGTCGGTAACTTTCAGAGTAAAGTAATATTCGCCATCCGTTGGTGGTACCTCAAACCATGTAGTGGCTGCGTCCGGATCATCAAACTCTATAGGTGCAGGGTTTGTTGTATCCGCGTACCACAAGTATGTGAGTGGATCACTGTCCGGGTCGTGACTTGTGCTACCATCCACCCGTATGCGGTTGCCATCGACATATACCGTATCGATGATAGCTTTGGGACTATGATCCACATACAGATGTAGGTTTATGCAGGGCGAATATCCCCAATAACCTGCACTATTCTGTGCTCTACATGAGATGATGTTGTCACCTTCGCTTAATTTTACCTGTACCGAGAAGCATCCCCCCACTACGGGGATAGTGGTGTCTACCTCATTGACCGTAAGTATCGCCCAACTTATGGTGGTATCACTTATCGTACCATCAACTGTATAGATGGAATCGTACACCTCACCACTACGGGTGAGCAACCGCACCACCGGCCCTGGATTATACAAGGAGCTATCGATCTCATACGCCGATATTGTAGCTATACCCCTACCGATTGCATCAAGTGATACCATACGGGGGCCACCTAACCTACCTGCAGGTATATAATTCCGTAACAGCTTATGTTGTAGCTCATCGGATTCGAAGAACATCACATCGTATATATCGGGATCTATGAAGTGTCCGCTACCACCAACCTCGGAATCGGGTTCGAACCCTGCCACCCACGTAAATACATAGAAATACCATGGTACGTTGTAGCTACCGAGTATCGTTTCGAGTGTCCCCAGATCGAGCTCAAAAACAAAGCTATCATCCACCACAGTTACAGGTATGGGGTCACCAATTACAGGTGGATACCTTTGTATATACAGGTGATTATCGACAGCTGTATCGCACATCGGTGAATTAGGGTCAACAATTGTGAAAAATACACCGGTACCATTCCATTCACGGGTTTTGACCTCCAAAGCTTGTGGTAGCTCAACCATTGGGCCCACCGCATCACTTGCTATCTGGATGCCCAGCTTTGTATAACCCGTGATATTACGTATATGTACGCTAAACCTCAGCGAATCACCGCTTTCACTTATATGCAGTGCTATAAGGTCGCAGCTACCATCTTCCACACATACCGGATACGCGTAATGTTCGTCACACACTGCATCAACCGCATGGTAACCGCTACCCGATGGATATATACCAAAAACCGAACTCACGTATCCATCGTTACCAGCGGTATCAGATAACGATATCGATATCACGTGTACCCCATACCCGAGGTTACTTATATTCGCGGTGATCACCAAGCTATCAGTATCGAATACATGTGGTATTACGCTATCGTCGACTGTCACGATGATCGAACTTTCATCAATCGGTGCACCATCATCATTCGTACGTACACGTGCGAATATGTTCACTGTATCGACATCATAGAATACCGCACAATATGGAGGTGAATCAACATACACACGTGGATGCAGCTCCTTGGTCACAACTATTACGGCATTTTGGAACTCACCCACATATACAGGGTTGTCGGGATCGGTCACCCATACGTAGCGGTTGACTACAAACTTATACTCGTACGTACCTTCGTAGAGGTTGACAATTTTCTCCCATACGTATGGGTTATCAGTCTGTATCATAGTCATTGACGGGTCGTTTGGTACCCAGCCATTGAAGTTACCGGCAAGGTTTACTTGTGTAACCTCACCTCCGATATATGGGAGGTTACAACTACGTGTATCGAGTACAAACCTAACCGCTACGATAGCGGGTGGCGTACCCATGTATATATGCCAATCCCGACTGTTGTTGTTATCCCATTCATTTAGATTATTGTGGAAACAGAAATCTATCTGAGTAACCGACTCATCAGTGGCCAACTTTATGTTCCATATTGTATCATCAAGCTGTGTCATGGGTGACTCTATTGCTGCACCGTCACCCCAAGCCCAGCTACCAGGTGGCCACAGGTCTTCTGGTGGTTCGTTCCATCCGTTTATACCCCAGTGTAGGTTGATCCACCCGCTGCTTTCTGATAACATACCACATCGTGTATTGTAATAGATTGTGACAGAATCGCCAGGGTTGGGAATTTCGGGCGTCCACCACGCCTGGTTTTGTGCCCAAATTGGTACTATACAAAGGAGTGAAATTAAAATAGTATTCGCTCTCCACATAATACAAAAGGGAGGGGGATATCCCCCTCCCTCATAGCCGTCACCTTACGATGTATCAGCGTAGTAAGATAAGTTTGCAGGTTTTGCTAAACTCGTGCTTACCAGAAGCCGATCGTACGTCCATCCTGTAGAAGTATACGCCAGGGGCTACCCTTCTACCGCGGCTATCTCTACCGTCCCAGTTCACCTCGTACAGACCTGGTTTGTGCGCGCCATCCACAAGCGTAGTTATCCTTTCACCCAACAGATTATACACGGCGATGGTCACCTCACCTGCTTTAGGTAGCTGATACCGTATAGTGGTGGTACGTGTGAACGGGTTAGGTATGTTCTGTGCCAGCATATATATACGTGGAGCTTGCGTCTCCTCCACACCTGTGGTAATATCATCAACCGAACGTGGCAGTATCTCGTAACCACTCCAGTATGGAACCGAAGGATCGTACTGACTCACCACACCCACTACATTGAATGGTCCCGTAGGTGCTGTTGTACCATCAATATCTGTATCTCTGTCGATCCACATCGTACAGCTGCCAGTTGCATCAGTAATCGTTACACCACCACTGCTGCCCTCAGGTGGGAACGCATCCGTTGTGGTGACATTTCTGATCATAACCAACCTACCCTCATAGAGCTCACCCATGGTGTCGGCAAGATCTGCACATGTGATGACAAGCGTATCAAACGGTACACTTTCGTGTACAATCTCAAGGTTGGTAACATTGGTAAGCTCAGTCAACCCCTTATAGTAGCTTACGGTGGCAGTAAACTTAACTTCATTACCCACTTCTACTGTATTCGTGAAGTCCGCATCCCATACTGCGATACCGGCAGCAAAATCCTGTATGAACGATGGACCACCAAACTCATCCGCTACTGTAACTACACCGCGGATGAATAGCTCCTCACCATCCTGGATAGATATACCATCGGGATCGTCGTTAGCAGCCGGCCCGTATATGAACGAACCGAACACCTCAACTGGTACCCAGTAAACACTACCTGTATCTTTGAGCTCAACGAAGTGGTTCTCCAAGAAGCCTGCCTCTGTATCTTTACCATTAACCCCGTACTTGTGCTCGATACGTTTGGGGCTACCAGCCGGGAACAGCAACGCTACGGTGTAGATGCTATCGCCAGCAACCTCGTCCGGATATACACCATCGTCCCTCATCTGTAATTCAGGTGGATACATGGGTTGGTCCCACACCCACACGAGTGGCGGTACCGACCCCGCTATGTACACGCTATCCACACTATATACGGTATCGAGTGCACCCTCTGCATACCAATACCCCTGATCACGTATAGCGTAGAATACATAACGCATATCGACACGGAATATGGCGGTTACATCCTGCATTAGGATATCCTCAGGCCCTATATTGTCGAAGTACCTGAGAGGTAACACCTGGAAGCCACCCGTATCGACGGGGTTACCTTCCTCATCACGTGGATCAAACTCAAACGTATAGTTGGGACCCGACTCCCATATACCGTCGTAAGGGTTTTCGTTACCCCAAAGTGTGTCCGGACATATATGATATTTATACTCGATCACTGTACCACGACCGACATGGAACTCAACCGGCAACACATAGATGGTATCCCAAGGTTGCATGATGTTAGCGTCGTTCTCTTCCCATGTAAGCGGCGGTGTACCACCTCTGACTGTGGGTATATCAATACCGGGACGGAAGTTACCCATCACCTCCTGTACTCTGAGATCTACTTGGAAGATGACCGTACCCCAGATCGGCAGTTCGGTAATATCGCCAAAATATACTGTATCGAGCACCTGTGTGCTACCGGTGAGCTCAAAAGTCCTGTTCCCTGGTATCGGTTCCCAATAATCGCCACCACCCGCATAATGGATTACATATTTGTATTCGACTGTACCCGTGGCATCACCGAAATCGATAGTTATCGAGTATATGCTATCACCTTCTGGATCAGTAAGTATATTATCGTAACCACCCCATGACAGTGGTGGTACGCTACCTCTAACTACGAGTGTATCAACGGCGGGATCGAAATTACCCATAAGCATTTGTATGCGCATGTTGACGTTGAAAGTGACCTGGTTCTGAGCGAACCCCGCTACCGCAATGAGCAATGCCATAAAAATGATAATGGATTGTTTCATTATAACCTCCTCTTGCTGCACAATTTACTTCATCTATTTAAAAGTCAACCCTAATCCGTGGGCTCAGAATCTCGTCGTAACACTTATATTCTGCACATTAGAGAGCCTGCCAAACGATTCATATGCATAGTCTATACGCATGGAACGTAACACACCACGCATACTGGTGGTGAGTCCCACACCAAATGTGAACCCCTCCTCCGAATCCACCATGAAAAGCGATTTGTATCCAGCCCTCAGTGATAACATGTTATTGAATACATACTCGAGACCAAGGTTGAGCGATTCCGTGTTGTCGTTCGGATGTAATGCATCACACGCTACAGTTAACCGATGTGTAGCAGTGTTTACCAAATCAACCGATACCCCAACCCTCAACAATAGCGGTAGGTCGAACCTTCCCGTTGCCAAGTATGCATTGATGAATGGATTATTACCAGCCATATCGGGTGCTATATCATGTTGTACAAGTAGATCACTACCCGTCATCTGCATCTTCGTACCGTAGTTTGATATACTCATACCGAATCTTGCACCCTTAAACTGTGTCTTAAACAACGTACCTATGTCGATAGCGAACCCCGTCGCCCTACAGTTCATGATCCTCTCCTCGATATATTTTACATTGAACCCAATAATAAATCTATCCGTAAGCGGCCTCGCATAGGAGAGCCCGAACGCAAAGCTACCACAGTAAAACCATACCCCTGTACCTTCGGGGTCGAGCTCGGTGGTCTGCTCCATTTCACCGATGTCGAGATAAGTGAAGTTAGCCCCTATTGTACCAAACCTCTTTATTGGTAGCACCACACCGGCATATTCGAACGATATACCAGCAAACCATCTCGTATGTACGAGTACAGCTTCGTTATGTGTCAACCGCGCTATACCGGCGACATTCCAGAACATGGCGGTTGCATCGTCAGCAACCGAAACAAATGCACCTCCCATACCGAGTGCACGTGGCCCTACCGGCATCGTCAGGAACGGTGCTGCGGTTGTACCCACCTTGGTGATGATTCCATGTAGTGGTAATATCCAGCTGACCATTATCACTATCATTATATAACGTATGGTACGCATCGTGTACCTCCTATTTAATGATGGCAAATTTGCCAATTTTTTCACCTATACCGGGCGCTTCTATGTGATAGATATAAACCCCATAGGAGACTTCGAGGTTATCCTTGGTTAACAGATCCCATCTACAGGTACCGTCGTCGAGTGGCGCCTCATGTTCTATTTTCCTGACGAGTTCACCCCTTAAGTTGTAAATCCTTATGGTACATTTAGCTGGCAGGTGGATAAAGTGTATCTCACGCGGCCCCCTACCACTGGTGTATGGGTTATGCGGTTCCCACATGGCTACTGCAACGTAGGGGTTGGGTACAACTTTGACCCGACTCAGATCGTACTTAGCCTTGTTAGTATCCACGTATGCACCTTTAACGGTAAACCTGTAGACATCGTTGGATAGGAACGGTTTCCTCATGTAGATGTAAAAGGTATCGCCTGCAGTCGGTAGTGCCGCGGTGGTATCGGATGCGAACTCAACCACCCACGTAGGTGTAAGCACCGTATCAGGTGGTATCTGTTGAAGGAATATGATCCTTTCGTTCGGTGATAACGAAGAGTCGGGTCTACCCTTTTCATGGAATGCAAACTCAACACGTTCACCTGTGTTGTGGTTTATCACGGTGAAGTTAACCGGTACCGCAGGTAGATGTAATGGATAAGGCCAGGTTGTGCTAAACTCTGTGGATGTATCGAGTACGGATTCACTGAACACTATGATGTAATCAGCGGGATAGCGTTTACCCGCATAGGCAGGAGTTACAAGTGTGGTTATACTCTTTACCGGCAATAAGGAGGTATCATTCCACCCGGTAAGTGTGTCGATCACCTCAATGTACTCATCGTTATCCAAGTACAAGCGCAAACCATGCCGTATGTCACGCTCTTGCCAGGGCTTGACCTCTGGACAGTCTTTAACCAACGTATCCGGGTTATCAGGATCAGTAACATCTACCCAAGTGAACGATTTGGTACTGAATGCGGAATCTTTAAACGTAACCTCGTAAGTGTGGCCATCCCTCACCTCACGTGGATCGATGATCTCAACCGCTACCTCACCTGTAGCATACCCCGATATGTGGTCAAACTCTTCGAGTGAAGGCGGTACGTAACCAGCAGCTGGTGCAGCAGGTGTAACGGCTACTACATTGATAGCGGTGTGTATCTCACCAGTGGGATCGACTGTGGCAAATTTAGGTGTCTCAGATGGTGGGATACCAAGCTCCACACTACCTTTATCATAAGCTGTAACCGCATAGAAGTAAGTGAACCCATTCTCTACGTTGGTATCAACAAAACAGTGTCGTAACCCGGTGTTATCACCAAGATAAAATTGTACACCATTAATCGCAATGGGGAAGAACCCACTATCGGCATCGATAAGATCATACTGTGCAATGGGTACATTAAATATCACGTTACCGAAACCATCGGTAATCTCACCAGCATCTTCCCAAGTTGGCCATGTAGCTTTGTAGATCTTATACCCTTCGAAATCGTAACCGGTCATCGGATCATACGAGTGTTCAGCTCTATCGTCCCAGTATAGGATGACCTTGCGATCACCAGCTACCGCTTTGACAGTGGGTAACTCAGGTGCTTTCGCAAACCTATAGTTCCAGTTATAAATCTGCTGCACAATATGTGTGGTACGGACGATAGCTTCACGATTCTCGCCAAACAGTAGCGCAATAGAGAAACGTTCAGTCTGACCAGGCCTAAGCGAGAAGTATCCCGACCCCCATATGAAGTCGCCATCGGCACCACCGGGAGGTAGCTCGATCGTACTGAAATAACCTGGCTGTAGACATCCCCACAGTTGTTCGTCGTTACGTAGCTTGACCTTATTGAATGGATGAAAGAAATAGAATGAAGTGAGCCCAATCTGGTCGGACTCGTCTTTGTCAGTGGCATCAAAATCAGGCTCCCCCGCTGTAGGTACGCCATCACCTTCTCCATAGTCACCGGTACCTGGTAGCCCATCAGCACCTACATCGTCGGTGAGCGGATCCCAATCCCCATCATTGTCAATACCGTCGTCACGCCGTTCGTCAATGAGTGGATTGTCAAGCCCCTCACCCGTAAGCCAATCGACGTATTTATAACCCAGATGCAGGTTGATATTTTCATCGATCAACCCGTTAAGATTGTCATCAAACCTATTATGTGGATCCTCCTCCACTGTATCACCCGGCATTATCCGTATAGTATCGGTGCGAAACCTTATCAACACACCAGTATCTGGCATCGTGGTAACCGTTCTCTCAAACGTATTGTAATCTATAAGCACGATATCATCCCCTACGGAGTAGACCTTAGGTTGAAAATCCTGTATCTGTAGGGTTGGCCCTGGCCCATACTGGCCATCGTTATCGTCATCGATACCATTCCATGGATCACCGGGAGTTTCGAGGAATGCTGACCCTGCATAACCCACAGGTGTCCATCCAGTGTTACCTATACCATCGTAATCATAACAATATACGACACGATCCTCACGTATGAAGTCGGCCATATCGTCGTGCGAATCACCATCACCACCGACAATACCACCCCAGATCATACCGAACACCACCTTATGTAACACAGAAGTGCCAACATTGGTGATATCGAAATGCCAGAATATACAATCCTGTGCAAGCGGGTGTGACCATTGGAACCCCCTCACCCCTACACGTAAGCCGAGCCCCCTACGGGTGGAGTCAGCCGAATCTGGATAGAACGGGAACTCCTCATCGCTGTTGTCATCCATCACGTAATAACTTTCCTGGTCGGCATTCATGACATTTTTACCAAAGTAACCGTTCCAGGCGCCGGGCCAGCCAGGGTCATCGGGATGGTCCATCCTATCGGGCCAAAACGGGGGCCACGACTCCGGTATGTGGCTCATAGCGATCAGATCGGTGTCAGGGTTGGCATATCCGGGGATGGGTTCCCAACCCCAAAATGTGGTACCATCCGGCGAATATTCGTTGTTACCACGGGGACCATCGGCTACTTCGACTGAATGTATGTAAACAATGCTATCCCTGTAGAGGGTGTCGTTACCGATGATGGTATCGATAACCCGTATGGTGATGGGTACCTCTGCACCTACCATTATGCTGACATCACCTATGTATTCGTGACCTGAGTTGATAGGCCATTCACCACCATAATCCTCAGCAGGTGATATACGTCCGATAAGCCCATAATTGAAGAAAGTGGTACGTACGCGGTTACCAGAGTGTACCCCCTTGCGCCTTTCGTAGTAGGAGCCACGCCCTTCGTATGGGTTTTGTGCACCCCACAGTGTGGTAACCAAAAATATCGCTGAAAGCATAAATCTTATGTAGGTTTTCATATTACCCCCTGATTAAAATTCTACTGATAACCCTATCTGTATTTGACGTGGTTCGGAATAGAAATCCGGCCGTATGAACCAGTTGGGATCAGCATCACCACCAGCCGTACGTTGTTCAAGCGTGTAAGTAGCTCTACCTGTGTCTTCAAATACCCCATATTCGTTACGTATGTCGAACAGATTGAAGATCTTGACAAGCAATGCCACCGCTAAGCGTCCAAGTTTAACTCTATAGGTATAGTTGAAATCAACATCAACCGTCGGCGGGCGACGTTCACAGTTCTCTTTAAGTCCCGTGTATAAAGTGCGACCTACACGCGTACCCTGTACCACTCTTGGAGTGTATGGTAGTCCTGACCCATACTTGAATATGAAGCTGGTTTCAAAGTTTGTGCCCCCAAATATTAGCGTTACGTTAAGTGTATGACGTTGATCCCAATCCAACGGAACAACCTCCTTACGTGGCTCTCTACCTGCACGTGCGTCGTTGAATGCATCTTCGGGGTTGGACGATGTACCTTCAGCTATTTGGTAAGTATAAGCCAAGCTGAACCCGAAATTGCTGCCACCGATACGATATTTGTCGAACGAAAACGTTATACCACGTACATTCGCATAGTCCTTATTTACATACTTCACATATTTGGTACCTGGTATCACGGTGTTAATCTCGGGTGAGGTACCCACCCAACCTCTTATGTCACGATAGAATAGAGTAATATCCATACGCATATCGTTACGGAACCCCTGTTGTAGGCCTATCTCGTACATTACCGTACGTTGGGCATCAAGGTCTGCATTACCTAAGATTGTGCTTATACCGGAGGTTTTAGGTACCTCAAATTCGGGATTTTTGTAGAGGTATTCGAATTGCGGTATCTGTAAGAAGTGCCCATAAGAGAAGTGTATAACACCCTTATCGGTTATCGGGTAAGCTATACCCAAGCGTGGGCTGATCTGCTTTTTGGGGTTAGCTTTCTTCCACCAGATCTTTTCACGTTCTTCGAGCGTCATCTGTTGATGTTCGGGACGCCATGGATCCAATATGTTAGGGTCGGCTGGGTCACGAAGTACTACGCCATCGGGTTCGAAGTAGTCGAACCTCACCCCTACGTTTACTATCATGTCTTTAAACTCTATCTTATCTTGTACATAGCATGAAGCTAAATATGGGTGTTTATGATAACGATTATGGTTAGGTGCGGTGAAGTCAGGTACGTAGGGTTCGAAAGGTACAACTTCGACACCTTCAACAGTTTTGGGGATGATCTCAAACTCATGCATGAACAAGTCGTATAGCTGCAGTTCGAACCCTGCCTTCATTTCATGTGAGGGCCTCACCTGTGAGGTAAGGTCAACCCTCAACGTGGTGGTTTTGCTCCATCGATAGAAATGCTGCATCTTAGTACCCGCATGTGCAAACGAGTATGGAGGTGCAGTAAGTGAGTCAGGATGTACGTAACGTGGATCGTACGGATCCTCATACACGTAGTGCTTATAGCTGGAGTAGAAATGCGCAATATTAAAGGTATAGAAGGTTTTGGGGCTTATCGTATGCGTAAGTGTAAGCTGATGATTGTACCCAGTTTTGAACCGCTTCCAGTCGCCGTCTGGATTGTATTTGAAGTAATGATCGTATTCCTTGTAGTTGATGCGATTGGCGAGATACGCGTAGCTGAGATTCACACCCTTGGTAATCTGGTAAAATAGTTTACCCTGAAAGAACAGCTTACGATAGTAGTTCATAGGCACAATGCGGTTATCGCCTAGCTCACCGGTGGGTAAGAATTTACGTATACCATATAGCCATCCATCATTGTAGTAGTAACGTGAGGTTAAGAAGAACGTCAGGTTTTTGGTGAAGAGCGGTCCCGATAGTGTGAAACGCACGTTTTTGTTTTGGAATGGGTTAAACTTATTCAACCCCGTAAACTTAGTATCAGTAGTGTAGTAATCAGCCAACCATACCACGAAGTTACCTGAGAACTCATCACTACCCTTCTTAGTGACTATGTTTACCACGCCTGACATCGCCTGCCCATATTCGGCATTGAATGTACCGCTCACTACTTGTAGCTCCTGTATAGCGGAGTTGTCCACCTCAACCGCTATATCACCAGAGTAAGGGTCGGTAACTGAGATACCATCTATCATATAGGCAACCTCACCGTAGCGACCACCCCGTATGTGACCTTTGACAACACCTGCTTGTAGATCGAGTAGCTCATAGAATGTTTCAACCGGCATCACTTCTATATCGCGAGACTTAACGATAGATAGGCTGGAGGTTAGGTCACGTCGTATGATTTTACGTTCGGCGACTACGACGATTTCGCCCAACTCCAGCACGGTAGGGGTGAGTTCAAAATTTTGCACCGTAGTGAAATCCGCCGATACGCGTACACCTTCCACACGCATACGTTGGTAACCCATCATAGAAGCGACAAGCGTATATTCGCCAGGTGGTACATTGAGTATGAAGTAGTAGCCGTTGGAATCAGTAGCCGCACCCAGGTGAGTACCTTCAACTATCACGTTTGCGAGGGCGAGTGGTTTACCGGTTTCGCGATCGATAACTCTACCGGTGATCTTACCGGTGACGCCTGCAAATAGAAATGTTGTAAGTAAGTATCCCACGGTAAGAAAAATGGGAATTAACCGCTTCATTTTACCCCCTTATGAGTTGGAATTAAAATAATGTCAGCTCGATATGGTCAATGATATATGTAAGATTGTGAGTTAGCTTTACACGAGAGAATTTTTGCTATCCATTAAGAGGAGGTTAAAATGGTTTCACGTGATGAGCTGTTAAGGTTATTGTATCAGAAAGTGAAGACCAAAAATCTGATCAAACATATGTTAGCAACCGAAGCCTGTATGCGGGCGCTGGCGGATAGGATGGGTGAAGACATGGAAAAGTGGGGGTTGGTGGGATTAGTACATGATATAGATTATGAGGAGACCAAGGATAACTTCGCCCAGCATGGGCTTGTCTCCGCACGTATGTTGAAGGAGATGGGGTTACCACAGGACATTATTGATGCAGTCAAAGCACATGCGGGTAAGAAGGAACCAACGACTAAGATGGAATGGGCTTTATACGCGGTGGATCCACTCACCGGCCTCATAGTGGCGGCTGCACTTATGCATCCATCGAAGTCACTGAGGGGGATAGATCGCGATTTCGTGCTACGAAGGTTCAAAGAGAAACGATTTGCGGCAGGTGCCAACCGTGACCAGATACGACAGTGTGAAAAGCTGGGGTTAACGCTTGAGGAGTTTATCGACATATGCGTGAAGGCGATGCAGGGTATAGCCAAAGAGTTAGGGTTATGAACAAGTGAAATGCGGCACGTAACTTCGATCCAAACACTAACCTGTCATTGACCTGCACATGGGTTAAGTTAATTTCTACATCTAGATGGGCAAACCGGCAAAACCTAAAGATAAAGAAGTTGAGGAGCTTGCACCTGGCCTTTACGTGGTGGGTACACCTATAGGTAACCTCAAAGATATAACGTTGAGAGCAATCGAAACCTTAAAATCCGTAGATGTGATCGCATGCGAAGATACTCGTATAAGCCAGAAGCTGCTCAACCATTACGGTATAAGTAAGCCACTCATATCGTATCATGAACATAACAAGGAGGAGCGTAGCCACGAGATCATACGTATGATAGAAAGAGGTAAACGTGTAGCATTGATATCAGATGCGGGTATGCCAGGTATATCGGATCCTGGGTTCTACATCATACGTGAGATGCGTCGACATGGGTTACAGGTTACGGTGATACCTGGGCCGACTGCTTTTGTAGCAGCTTTGGTGGTGTCAGGCTTACCGACAGATAAGTTTGTGTATGAGGGGTTCCTACCACGACGTGAGGGTAGACGCAGAAAGCGGTTAGAGCAATTGAAGGACGAACCCCGCACGATAGTGTTTTACGAATCACCATATAGGGTGGTGAGGTTACTGAACACTTTACTGGAGATATTGGGTGACCGTCACGTATTTATAGCACGTGAGTTGACGAAGAAGTTTGAACAGTTCATCTATGGTAAGATATCGGAGGTTATCGAACATTTTGACAAACAACCGCCAAAAGGTGAGTTCGTCGTTATTGTTGAAGGTAAAGCACAATGGGAGAAATCTTCGAAAAAGGGCGTAAGCTCATACGATGGATAGTTGAGCCGCTCGCACGTAGGAATGTCAACCCCAACATCCTCACCATTATAGGGTGTATAGTAACAAGTGGTGCAGGTTTACTATTTGCGTGTGGATGGTTCAGATTGGCAGCATTGGTGCTATTGTTGGGCTCTATATGGGATGCGATAGATGGTGAAGTTGCACGACTTGAGAATAAGGTGACAAAATTTGGTGCATACCTGGATTCAGTTACCGACAGGATAGCAGAGATAGCAGTATTTGCAGGCATAATTTACTACTACATGGGGATATCGAAGCTGTTCGCAACACTATCAGTAGTCGCATTATGTGGGGGGTTGCTTGTCAGTTACACCAGGGCACGCGCGGAGGGGTTAGGTGTCACCTGTAAATTAGGGGTGGGTGTCCGTCCCTTAAGAATATTTCTGCTGATAGCTGGGGGGGTTGCCAAACGGCCAACCTTTGATTATATTATAATAGGATATATACTGGTGACATATTTCACGGCAGGCGAACGTATCGCCTTTACTCGACGTAAATTAAGCTAATAATCGAAAGGAGGCAACATGAGGAAAATCCGGGTAGCTATTGCGGGAGTAGGTAATTGCGCATCCAGCCTTGTGCAGGGTGTGTTCTACTACAAAGATGCCAGGGAGGACGAGTTTATACCTGGCATCATGCATGTGAGATTTGGCCCCTATCATATTGGGGATATTGAGTTCTCGGCGGCTTTCGATGTCGATGCCAACAAGGTAGGTAAGGACCTCGCTGAGGCGGTATTCACCGAGCCCAACAACACCCATAAGTTTGCGGATGTACCGAAGTTAGGTGTAAAGGTGATGCGTGGCCCCACACTGGATGGGCTTGGTAAATTCCTACGCCCGATCATAAAAGAGTCGGACGAACCACCAGTAGATGTGGCGCAGGTGTTACGTGAAACTGACACGGATGTGTTGATAAACTACACACCGGTGGGTAGCGAGGAAGCTACTCGTTACTATGCGCAGGCGGCACTCGATGCAGGTGTGGCGTTCATCAACGCTATACCAGTGTTTATAGCAAGTGATAGTGAGTGGGAAGCAAGGTTCCGCGATAAAGGGGTACCGATCATTGGTGACGATATAAAATCGCAGGTGGGTTCCACAATCGTACATAGGGTGTTGACGAAGCTGTTCCGTGATCGTGGTGTTAAAGTGCTACGTACGTATCAGTTGAATTTCGGTGGTAACACGGACTTTCTGAATATGCTCGAACATGAGCGGTTGAAATCCAAGAAGATATCGAAAACACAGGCAGTGACGGCGATGTTGAACCACAACTTAGATGATGACGATGTACATATAGGGCCATCGGATTATGTGCCATGGCTTACGGATAGGAAGTGGGCGTATATAAGGATAGAGGGGCAGACGTTTGGTGACGTACCGCTTAACGTCGAGGTGAAGCTGGAGGTATGGGATTCACCCAACTCAGCAGGTGTGATGATAGACGCAATACGTGCAGCTAAGATAGCGCTGGACAATGGTATAGGTGGTGCATTGCTTGGTCCTTCCGCGTACTTCATGAAATCGCCCCCTAAACAGTTTGACGATAACGTAGCACGTGAGATGGTAGAGGAGTTCATACGCAAGTATGGGGCATGACCCCGGTCTATTAATAACGTTTGAAGGTATCGAAGGTAGCGGTAAAACCACGCAAGCACAACGGTTGTACGAATATTTACGTGCGAAACACGGGGATAGGGTAATATTCACGTACGAACCTGGTGATACGGAGGTTGGCCGTCGCATACGTGAGATACTCATCGATAGGCGGTATGTGATGGATGCATGGACGGAGCTGTTCCTGTACTTGGCGGATAGGGTGGTACACGTGGAGCAAGTCATCAAGCCAGCCCTCGATGAAGGTAAGATCGTGATATCCGATAGGTATGCGGATTCGTCAGTTGCATACCAAGGGGCAGGTGGTATACCTATCGACACTATCAAGAAGTTCAACGAGGTGGCAACCTTTGGCATAAAGCCACAACTGACGGTGTTGCTGGATCTGCCTGTGGAAGAGGGGTTGACACGTCTGGATGAAAGGGATCGCATTGAAGCAAAGGATGTGGAGTTTCATAAAACCGTACGCCGGTACTACCTTGAGTTAGCCAAGAGCGAACCCGAACGGTTTGTGGTGCTGGATGGTAGCAAGCCCGAAGATGAGATATTTGAAACAATTGTTGGTATTGTCGATAAATTATTAGTTGATCGGGATGCAGGTTGAGCGTGCGCCATCACGTGTGTGTCTGTTTGGTGAGCACCAGGACTATCTGGGGTTACCAGTTATTGCACAGGCTATAGATCTGTACTTTGAGATAAAAGCGACACCACGCGATGATACGATATTCCATATCGAGAAACCCGACACCGGTGAGGTAGAGGAGTTCGATCCCACCAAACCCATCAAGTACACGAAAAGACGTGATTACCTCAAAGCAGCTGTCAAGGTGTTGAAGCGTGACCTCACCGTGAAGTTCGATAAGGGGTATAACTTTGTGCTACACAGCGATATACCAATAGGTGCGGGTTGTGGTAGCTCATCTGCTATGTTAGTCGCATGGATACGATTGCTGCTTAAGCTTACAGATAGCCCGTTTAAGGAGCTACCATATCACATAGCGAGGTTGGCATATAAGGCTGAAGTGATAGAGTTTCGTGAACCCGGTGGGATGATGGATCACTACACAGCGGCGATGGGTGGGTTGCTATTTCTCGATTTCAGGCATTATCCAGTGAAAACGGAACGGCTACCGAAACCTGTCGATGGTATTGTGTTGGTAGATACAGGTGAACGCAAAGATACGTTGAAGGTACTACGTGAGGTACGTGTGATAACGGAGAGGGGTGTGAAGCTATTGGAGAAAATTGACCCAAAGTTTAAACTACAGGAAACATCTCGAGAGGGGATCGAACTTCAGCTCAAAAGGCTACCGAAAAGGGTTGGCGACGTTATACGTTTACAATTATGTAATCGCGATATTACACTTAAAGCATATGAGATGCTGAAGTCTGGTAGCTGGAAGCCAACCGAATTAGGTGAGCTACTAACCCAACATCACCACAACCTACGTGATATGGGGGTATCAACGAGAACCATCGATGAGTTGCTAGAACTTGCACTCTCACACGGTGCGTTGGGTGGTAAACTTAACGGCAGTGGAGGTGGTGGCACGTTCTTCGTGTATGCACCCGGTAAGGAAGAGGAGATAGCTGAACTTATGCGTGAGAAAGGTGTCTCCTCCTACATCGTAAATCCAGCAGTGGATTAACCCCTCTCCTCCTTGTATTTTCTCAACACATCAAGCGTATAGTCGATATCATATGGTGTATGGTCAGCATTTATCTGAAATCTTATCGTTTCATCACCTTTGGGTACAACAGGATAGTTGAGCCCTGTTGCAAGTATACCGTTATCGATCAGATAGTTTACCAAGTCGGCTGTTTTCTGCGTATCACGTATAAGCAGCGGTACTATTGGGTGATCGCTCTGTATTGTTTCGTAACCTAAGCGGGTGACACCATCACGAAAACGTTTTGCCAATCCACGTAACCTTTTCAGTAGTTGCCGACCACGCTCACTATCGAGTATATCGATTGCTTTTAATGCGGTGGCTGCCTCAGCGGGTGTGAGTGGATTAGAGTATATGTAAGTTATCGCCGTCTCTTTAAGGTAATTGATAACCGTTTCTGATGACACAACGTAACCACCGTTGACACCAAACGCCTTACCAAGTGTACCAACGAGGATATCGACACCATCTGCGTGCGTGTACTCCTCGGTACCTCTGCCGGTTTCACCAAATGCACCAACACCGTGGGAATCATCTACCGCAAGTATTATGTTCTCAGGAAACTTATCATCGTAACGCTTGATGATCTCTGACATTTTATCCAATGGCGCATAGTCGCCACGCATGGAGAATACACCATCTGTCACAACAATCAAGCGATCAGCTTTACCGATACACTCCTTTATCTTGGCTTCAAAATCGTCCATATCGAGATGCTTGTAGATTTTCTTATCTTTCGGTCTTGCCAACCTTATGCCGTTTATGATACAGTTATGGTTTAACTCATCACTTAGCACGATCGTCTCCTTTGTTATTAAAGACACAAGTACGGCAACCATCGCCGAGTATGCTGCACTGAATATCATGCCATCCTCACGGTTATGGAAGCGTGCCAATCGTTTCTCAAGCGCACGATGTGGCTCAAACGTACCGCTGATAAATCTTACTGCACCAGGGCCGACACCAAACTCGCGTGCCGTTTTTTCTTCAACTTCTATCATCTCATCAAGCAGCGATAGCCCCAGATATGAGTTGGAATTCATCCTTATGAACTCCTTATCACCAAACCCCTTCAGGAAATACCGTGGCCCTTTGTCACCCTCGGGTTTCTTCACCTTGGTGATAATGAACTCCTTACCTTTGGCTCTACCAGATGCTTTTAGTTCATCCAACTCATTTGCTAACACTTTTTCGAGCTTAGTTAACCCCATTGTAACCTCCTGATGGTTATAACTCTATTGAGTTTATGGATTTGTCAATCATTTAGCCTTTTCTACCACTACGCATGTAGGTTTCGATTATCGCACGTTGTGCGAACACAAATAGTATTATTATAGGTAAAGCAGCTATCGTTGATGCAGCCGCCAACAGCGTATAGTTGGTACTCTCCTCGTGTAGGAAGTAGCCCAACCCCACCTGCACCGTACGCATCCATGGGCTATTTGTCATCACCAATGGCCATATGAAGCTGTTCCAGCTGCTGACAGCTGAAAATATTGCAATAGCGGCAAGTGCAGGTTTGACCAACGGTAACGCTATACGCCAGAGTAACATGAAATGATTACATCCATCGATAAGGCCTGCCTCATACAGGTCACGTGGTATGCTCTTAAAGTATTGACGTAGAAGGAAGATCGAAAATGTACTCGCTATCCACGGTATGATGAGCGCTTTATAAGTGTCGATCCAACCCAACCTCGTAAGTATCAGATAATCCGGCACTATGTACACCGGCATGGGTATCATCATAGTTGCCAGTAATAATAGAAATATACCACCCCTGCCGGGGAAGTTGAGCACCCCCAACGCATAACCTGCAAGTGCAGCCGTCACCAACACACCTACCGTACTACCTATGGTGATTATGATACTGTTGAGGAAGTATCGGCCAAACGGTGCACTACGCCATGCGTGTACAAAGTTTTGCCACACCAAGTTATGTGGTATCCATGTGGGTGGAAACTTTATCGCCTCAAGCGGTGTCTTAAGTGCGGTGGTCACCATCCAGTAAAATGGTAACACCATAAAAAACGCTATAATCGATAACCCCAGATAGATAGCTAAAATCCTAAACTTCATAGTATACACGGCTTTCGATCACCCTACGTTGTAGGATCGTCATCGATATAAGTATTACAAACAATATGATCGATAGCGCACTCGCGTATCCATAACGTGAGAAGTTGAACGCATTCTCATAGATGTAATACACAAGTACGTTGGTGGTACCCAGCGGCCCACCAGGTGGTGGCCCCGTTATCAACCACACAGGTGCAAATATCTGGAACGACAGTATCGTGCTAATTATCAGCAGATAAAATGTGGTAGGCGACAGCAACGGAAACGTTATCCTCCAGAACTTAACCCAACCCGTCGCACCATCTATGACAGCAGCCTCGTAATATTCACGTGGTATGGTTTGCAATCCCGCAAGGAAGATCACCACATCATAGCCGAGCGTCTTCCATACCATCAACACAATTATCGATACAAGTGCAAGGCTGGGCCCACCCGGGAACACGCTACGCCATTCGTTTAGCCATCCCAATCTCGGTAGATGTAGGATTGATAATATTCCATTGGCGAGCCCAAACCGCGGATGGTAGATCCAACGCCATACCACGGATATAGCCACTATTGAGGTGATTATCGGTAGAAAGTACATTGCAAGATATACATTACGTCCCTTGGGTAGGGCATTCAACATCAATGCCACAGCTAGGGAGATTGCCATCGTCAATGGCACCGTACCCATGGAGTACCATAATGTATTCTTAAGGCTTTGCCAGAACCTGAAATCCTGAAGTATCAACCCATAGTTTCTGAGCCCAATAAACCGCTCAGCACCTGCGATCCCCCATCGGAACATGCTCACCCTCAATGCATAGAAGATGGGTATAAAATGGAACGTCAACAGCACCACCAATGCTGGCAGTAGGTACAAGTAGGGAGCCCACCGGTTGCGGGTTGACATAATTAAAGATACGTAACGTAATGGGTGGTCAACAAACGTTCATAAAGTGATCTTCACCTGCAGTTGCTTTCAGCTATGGTTCTTATTGCTTTTGTTTCTCAATCTTAATGTGCAACTCTCGAAGCTGTTCAGGGGTCACCTCGCCTGGTATACCCTCCATCAACCCCAACCCTGTCGTCGTCTTGGGGAACGCAATAAAATTCGGTATGTGGCGATCGCCCA
>CBFDTI010000004.1:0-36873 GCA_965612795.1 uncultured bacterium
TTCAAGCTGTCAGGGTAGCCCGTTACATTTGTATCACGTCGTATTATTGCACCTGCAGGTATCAGCTTATCCCATACAACAGTAGCGGTGTCCACACCTAAGTAATCGTATGGGAACGGTGATGGTATTTCTGGATCATAAAATGCATTTAGGGTGGCAGGACTTATCAGTAGTAGCTTTTTACCCGAGTCCAGATAGCGTTCGATTGATTTCTGTGCCTCCGACAGATGGGATATGTCTTTTCCAGTATACCAGAGGATTTTGGTGAACCCCAACTCGTTTATGATGATATCAACATCTATCGGTGAGTATGGTAATCCATCCTCAACCCTCCACACGTTAGGTGTGTAACCCATAGATTCGAGTGCATCGAGATAGAACCTATCAGCTTGGTTATCGGGGTCGTCGTCTACCACGAGTAAATCTGACAGCACGGGTTTAACCCACCACGTGTGGGTTATGGAGTCCGATCTCGCATTTGATATATCAACCGCCCACACAGTAAAGGTGCGTTGACCAGGTTCAATATCTCTGAGAGTCACGTAGGGGGTATCGCTTGGTGTGAACCTCAACATCGTATCCGTATCTAACTTATAATAGAAGCCGGCTACACTTTCGTCACCATCTATGTCATGTGCTTCAAGATAGAAAGTGGCTACGGGGAATGTAGTATCGTCGGGCAAACTACCATACTTGAAACTCACGGTGGGTGGACTATTCTTTACAGGGATTATGAGTTCAGCCGGTGTTGTATCGATAGCACCCTCGTTATCTTCTGCCCATACTCTTAGGATATGTAGGTTTACGGTATCTTCTGCACTTAACACGAACGTGTCACACGTAGCAGTCGTAAACACAGTATCTGGAGAGTTATCCCAATTGTAATGATAACCGACTACCCAGCCATCAGGATCGTTACCCCACCAGTGTATGATCTGGCGTGCTGGTACGGTATCGACTATACCTTCGACAAAGATATGGGTATCAGGTGGTATATTCGTTACAGTAATAGATGGTGGCTTCCTCTCACACCCTATCGTAGCGATTGCTACAAGTAACGCAATCGAGCACCTTCTTATCATTTTATTATTAAAAACTTACCTGTTTTAATTTTGCCTGTATCGTGATCTTTCACACAGAATATGTACAAACCGGTAGCAGCTTCCTGCATACCATCGGTGATGAGGTTCCATACACATTCGCCGGTAGATTCGTCTTCGTGTTCGATGGTTTTAACCAGCTCACCGGCAAGATTGTATATATAAATTGTAGCACGTGCAGGTAGGTTATAGAACCTTATAACCCTACCCGTAGGTGTACCCGTATCCCACATAGATTGTATCTTGTAGGGGTTTGGATATACGCCTACCTCTATGTCAGGATCGGATGTTGGTGGTGTACCTGGTATAACCTCTACCATGTTTTGACGTAGTGAGGATTCGAGTGATGGTAGCCCTATCTCTGGATTACCTACATCGTACGAGGTTACTGAGTAGTAATACTTGAACCCATTCTTTACACCGGTATCGATTATCTTGTACCACCCCTTGTATGGACCTTCTTGTTCGATTTCTGGCATACCGGTGTTGAACCCCATGGAGTGATCTACATCCTGTATAGGATCGTCAGGTGTTTTATCAAACTGATAAAGTAACGTCCATTCGGATGGATCTGCTAACCCCGTTTCGCTTCGGTATATTCTGTAACCTTCGAAATCACGTAAGTGTGGTGGTGCAGGGTCGCGTGCAAACTCGGGTGAATTGTCAAAGTACAGGGTTACCTGACGTGACCCTGGTATCGCTACAAGTCTGGGTGATGGCGGTGGTGCCGGTAGAATATAATGTGATTCGTAAGCACGTTTGGCCCAGCCTACATTTTGCAGTAGCTCAGTCTCCGTCATACCACCCACAAATGCAAACGTTACACAGATGGAGTCACCACGATTTAGATAGTGGATAGGACCAACTGACAGCAATGGTATTGGATCGGGATAACCGTTCTCCATCACATATCTGTCGTCCACGTCAGGATCACGGTGACCGTTTGTCATTATCGTATAGCGTAGGGAATCTGATACACTACCTTGCATGTCACGCCACGTCCACCAGTTAAACGATATGGTAAGGCTATCGAGGGGTACTTCGACTGTATCTATTTGGATACCTAACAAGCTTATACCGAATATTCCCTTAGCCATGAAGTCATAGCCATCGTTATGCTCATACATGAGATATAACGTATCGTTGTAGTAAAGGCGTTTGTGTTGGAAGAACGGTGTGGTGTTGAAATCGTCACCCCAAAAATCTCTATTACCTGATACAAGTTCGGCGTACATACCTACGTAAAGGCTCTCGAGGTCGTACTGGCCGATGTTTTTGATGATAAATCGCAAGATGACCACATCATCTATGTATGAATACGACCATACGTGTGAGATTTGGTGCACTTTGAGCCCCAACGGTGTATGATGTACTATGGGTATAGTGTCATAATATGTAGCGTAGAAATCTTGTTCCGATATCGCATCAGGTGCATAGTAAGGTGAGGTCATCAGTATGGATTTCTCTATGACCACATCATCAGGATCGCGTGTGGGATAGAATTCAAACCCCTCACTTGAGCCCGGCGTTATGGTGGTGGCATCACTTACACCTGTGGTTACACATATACCAATCGGTGAGATAGCACCCACCCATAGGCCTGCACGGTAGAGGTGTTCAGTACGTGTACCGGCGGGGTATTCACATGAGGGTTGGGGTTCACCTGTTTCAGGATCCCATATTCTGAACCCCGTACCTAACATACCGAAGTTCGTCACTGTAAGCATGACATTACCAACAGTGGTATACTTCGTGTAATCCGTCTTTGCTGGTAACATCACAGGTAGCAATACCAATATTAGTGTTAGCCTATTCATTGTGGTTGCGATGGCCGTTCTGGTCTACGGTATTTTTCTATTTTATTGCTAAAACCTACGTATAAGGTTTTGCCATCATGTGAACAAGCCACACTGATCGGTGTATCTGTTAGCTCTACTTCGACAACAAAGTTACCGTAGCGGTCGAACTTCTGTATCCTTGAATTACCAGCATCCGCTACGTATACGTAACCGGAGTCATCGACCGCTACATCCACAGGGTTAATAAAGTAACCCGGTAATGTATCGCCATCATGTGTGGTACCACCAAGATGCAACAGATTAGCTCGTGGCGTATCTATGGTGATAGCTTCCACCCAGTTATGTGCGGTAGATACAACGAAAATCCTATCATACCATATACATAGATCGTGTGGAGCAGCAACGTTTAGGATACCTGCACCGTATGATGCTACTGTATCAACTATGGTGCCACTGGAATCGTAAGATAATACCAAATTTCTGTCCATATCGGATATAAAGATTGTTTCACCACCGGATGCGATACCGGAGGGTGTTACGAGGTTGGTATCCTCGAAACTATACAATAAGGTGCCGGTACGATCAAACACTTTAACAACCTCACCATCCACTACACAGATGTGGCGAAGTATATCCTGATCCACTGCAGCAGCACTACTGAACCCGGTCACTAGTATCCTATCGAGTTGGCCATTTTCGAATAGTTTATATAGATCATTTGCTGTCACTACGTATATAAAGCCATCCTTACCGACAATCACATCCATAATATCGTGCAACTCGTAGGGGTTATCGCCAGGCCATTCGTCTACCAATACGTACGATTCTTCGGGTGGCATACCATACTGGGATTCGGGTGGTAAGGGGTACTTTCTACCACAGCCGAAAGCCAATATCACACATAAGGCGAACGATATCCATTTCATATGTGAAGTCAATTTGTTACCATTCATAAGCCAAAACTTATACTCATCCTATGTACATAACCTATGTAGCCTAATTCAGTAAATGCATAATTGAGAATAAGTCTACTACCACGCCAATCAATATTGAAGCCACCACCAAATGAGATACCAGTGCTACCAGGGGGTTTGGCGTTCACCCTATACCCCGCACGTAATGCTATCACCGGTAACGGCTTATATTCGAGGCCAAGTTTGAATATCTCGACGTTGTCAGAAGGTTTGTCCATCTCCAAAGCGATAAGCAGATTCTTGAATATATTGCCGGATACACCTATCTTATAAACTACAGGTAGAGGGAACGACTCGTAACGATACTGTATACCAGCGATTGCGTATGTACCATATGGATGTACGTCAGGTCCCATGTTGAGTAATGCCATACCTATCTTTATGTTTCGATACCCAACATCATAGACGCTGCCGATATCGAGTGCTACACCGTAGGAGTGTAAATCTGCGAGCGTCTCCATTATACCCTTTATGGTAGCACCTATTGCAAACCTATCAGTGATCCTAAACGCATACGTTAAAGATACAAGTAGATCGCCAAACCTAAAGTACCTACCGGTACCAAATGGGTGTAACTCATCTGTCTCCTTTATGTAGCCACTGGATAGGTTTGCTACTTGTAAAGCGAGTGCCTTGCTATTTAATCTTACTGCAACCCCTAGGTACTCGTATTTTACATCAACCAGCCAGTTGGTGTGTGAAAACGTCACACATCTCGATATGGACAATGCGTTTGCGGGGTTGAAGTAGATACCGGATGCATCATCCGCAGTAGATACGAGGGTTTGACCCATACCTTCAGAACGTACATCTACCCCTATCTTGAGGAAGACAAACGAAGTTGTACCCACACGTTGGCCACCGAGTTGCTTGAATAACTGTGCGTTAAGTGTACCCCACATGCATATGGCTAAACTAACACATATGTAGTGTAACTTGTTGAGGGTTACCATTTTAACTCTATGCCAAGTTTGATATTCCTACCCTCTCTATATCGGGCAGGGTTAAGCATATCTTTGGGTTGCTGCCAGTATGGGAGCGGATCGCCGGGTTCGTAGGCTCTACCAGTTACGGGGTTGATGTAATATACGTTACGGTGGTTGAAGATGTTTCTAGCTTCAACTATGAGGTTGAACTTTAATGCACCCATCCTTATACCCTTCTTAAGCTTTAAATCAACCCTACTCCAATACGGGCCGAGGCCCGAGTTTTTCTCCCCCATAGGGTTACCTAATGTATCTATTGGCGTGTATCTACGACCTGATTGTAACGATATAGATAATGCAGCAGTTAGGTTACCGCTAATCGTAACCCCAAACAGGTTCAGCTGTTCACCTTCAGAGAGTACATAGCCGATGGTGGCAAAAAACTTTATAGGTCTATCCCATCTGAGGTACCATTCCTTTAATGATTCTTCTTCACCCTTCCAGTATATATCTTCTGCGGTGGATGCCCTACCTTTGCTCTGTGAGATGGTGAGCTCCACATCCGCATAGTAATGTGATGATAGGCGTTTCTTTAGGGTTAACTCGAGTCCTAACGAACGTGCATAGTCGGAGTTGAAATACATCCAAAAGTCAGGGTTTGGTGGTTCACCTGGTACTTTGGTGGCAGTGGGATAGTTGAATATATCTTTGTAATATGCGGTTAACATAATTTTAGTGTATGGGGTGAAAAGGTGCTCGATACCTAACTCATATGCAACGGTGACGATAGGATTGAGGTTGGGGTTACCCACGAGTTCATAGGTGGAGGTGGCCCTCCTACCGAGCTTTGAATACACGAATTTCATATCAGGTAACTGTGAGAAGTGTCCATAGGAGAAGAAAAACTTATCTCTATCTGTAACAGGATATGATATACCGATGCGTGGACTCAGGTGTGCCTTGAAATGATATTCCGTAAACGGTACCCTAGGGTTGGTATTTAGGTAACGTTCATACTCCTGCCTTATGATAGGATGTATGTCGGGGTTGGTAAGCGTATTTCTGACACCATCTTCGAGATACTTGCCAGGTACCCAGAAATCGACACGTACACCGAGGTTGGCTATCATGCCTGCAAATGATATACGTGTTTGGAAATATACACCACCATCTACAGTTTTGGCACGATATATGTCGTGGTTTAAGCCCAACCCATCGGGTGTATTGAACCATGGATAATGGATGTCTATCCATTGTATTTCGTGTAATTTAAGCAGGTAGCCGGTCTTCAGCTGCCAGATGGGGTTGATGACATGGGTGAGATCGCCTTTATTTATGTAGGTTTCGACGTAATGGTCGTGCCAATATGGGGCATCACCAATATCCCAGAAGCCATCACCCACAGCGATTATGGTATCATAACGTGGGTATATGTCCAGCAGTTCATCGTATTCGGACCAATGCTTACCGGCTACATCTAGGTGAAGGTTGGTGAAGAAGCGTGCTAACTTTATCTCGAAGAAGGTCGATTTGCTCATAGCGTTACGATAGGATATGGAAAGTTGGTTACCATCACGTGTGAATACCGGATAGTGATCCAATATCTGTATATATCTGTAAGGGAAGCCATACGCAAACGGATAGTCGGCACGCGATAGGAAATAACCCTGGTTTATCTCTATGGATTTGGAAAAGGTTAAGATAAATTTCTGGTTAGGTGTGACATTCCATGTAAGCTTAAAGACAGCTGACCATACGTTTTCTTCGCGGGGCGAAAGTTTTGCGGTATTGAACACACTTGAGTATAGGCGTGACGTATGTGGAAGATAAGTATCGGAGAATTTCGCATAGAGGTTGGCAAAAAATCTAACCTTACCTGGTACATGGAGGTTGAGTAATGGTAATATATGGGTGGTAAGATATTCAGGTCCTTGCAGCCTGAAGGTGAACGAATGCTCATTGTAGGGGGTGAACGGTTTGCTTGATGTCAGGTATATATTACCGCGGTAGGTGTCGGTACCTTCCTTTAGCTTTAGTTCAACAATACCGGACATTGCTGCACCATACTCGGCGTTGAACCCACCAGTTAGCACCTGTACCTCACTTACGGAGGTGGTGGGTATGTATATTCCAAATGCGCTACCAGATAGTACATCCCTTATTGGGATGCCATCAATCACCATCAATATCTCATTAGACCTGCCACCCCTTATGTGTATGTCGGTACCTTCACCGGATACACCTGCACGTGTGGTTATAGCAGTACGTATGTCACGTGTGGTAAGCCCTTCCAACACACGAGTATTCATAACACGCTGTGACCCGGTGAATGACTTCTCGATCATTGGGCGTTTACCTATGACCTCGATGTAAGTGGGTAGCTGGATGATGGTGGGTTCAAGGTAAAAGTCGAGCTTTATGGGTTTATCGTCTTTTATATTTACTCTGTAGCGTTTGGTTCGATAGCCGATCACCGATGCAGACACCCAATAGCTGCCAGGTTCGGGTAACTCTAACGTATAGAACCCAGTAGTATCCGCACTTGTACCGAGATGGGTACCTTCAACAACGATGTTGGCGAAGGGTAACCCTTTACCAGTGACGGCATCGTATACGTGACCGATGAGTTCCGTCGTGTAGAGGTCAGATGACAGTATAAACGATACAAATAAGGGTATAAGCAGTAGGATGCGTGATATGGATTTGGGTGGGTTTATATCACACACATTAAAAATATCTCATATGTGACAAAATCAACCCATGATGAGTGCCTTGTCAGGTTGATTTCGTACATAAATTTAAAGTATGTTGTGGTTAATCGTATTAATAAGTTTACAGCTCAATGATATCGAGCGCAACGCTATAGTTTCCTATCTGCCAGATATTAATGCCAGTATGGAGGATTTGGGGTTTGACAAGAAATGGGTTGAGGGTAAGGGTTTCAGGTTATTACGTGTAGAGCAGTGTATGGATCAACCGCTATTATTGTTAGAGTATCCGGATACAGTTGTCAAAGTTTACAAAACTCGTAATCCGTTGGAGATTGTAGGGTTTGCACTACATGAGCTGGGGATTGGAATCAGACCTTACCACATTGAACACACAAAATCGTGCAAGCTTACTGATTCATTACCGAGGTGGTTGGTGGATTTCATCAATTTCTATAAGTCGTGGCAGCTAACCTATAAATCAGAGGTACGGTTCGATTCATCATTTATTAGCAAGGTACTCTACTATGGATGTGCATTCTGGTGTGACGAAGATGATACGCTTGACGATACGCTTGAAACATACTTGAACGACGAGCTTGGCTACCCATACGATACGTTGTGGAAGGAGGCGGTTGATACGTTACTGGAGGTTGCGAAATCGTTCGCCAGGGAGAAAATATTTTCGCTCTTTTACACACTTATGGTGGAGCTGGATCGGTTCGTTAGCTCAATTCCTGATACAATACCAAAATTAAAATCGTTTACAATTGGTGATGACATATTTATTGGCGGTACCGGTGACGATTACATAGCCGGTGACTATTCGCTTATTATAGATCTAGGTGGTAACGATATATACGAAAATGTAGCACGTGGTGTGATGGGTGCATCGATAGTTATCGACCTTGCAGGCAACGATCTATATGTGGGGGATAAGCCTTATTCGTTAGCTGCGGGGATATTGGGTACAGGTATTGTCTATGACAAGGAGGGCGATGACACATATCGTGCACCCCCGTACTCGTTAGGTGCAGGCTTCTTCGGCATGGGTATGGTTTATGATGTAGCTGGTAATGACATATATGAGGGTGGGTTCTTTACACAGGGTGCGGGTAATTTCGGGTTGGGCTTGTTGATGGAGCTCAACGGTAATGATATATATCGTGCGTACGACTGGACGCAGGGGTTTGGTGCCACATGGGGTTATGGTGGGCTTGTAGATTATGGAGGTAACGACTTGTACTACGCAGGTGCACATTATATACATCATCCGCTGTTACCAAGAAATTATCGGTCGTTTGCACAGGGGTTTGCCATAGGTATACGACCCGATGCTGGCGGTGGTATAGGGGTGCTGGTGGATTTTGCTGGTAACGATTTTTATAACGCTGAGGTTTATGCACAGGGTACAAGCTACTGGTACTCGTTAGGTTTGCTTTTGGATCTATCAGGTGACGATCATTACAATGCTATCGAATATGCACAGGGTGCAGGTATACATCTGTCGGTAGGATTGTTGTGGGATAGAGAAGGTGACGACCATTATTTCTCACGCTATGGACCGTCGCAGGGTGAAGGCCACGACTTATCTGTTGGTATGCTCATAGATCAAGGAGGTGATGACTACTACGTGGTGAGTGGTGGTCAGGGTGTGGGGTTAACAAACTCCGTAGGTATATTGCTCGATAGTTGGGGTGATGATGCATATATCACACGTGAGAAGAATATAGGGCAAGGCAGTGCACCGCCGGCACGTGGGTTCACTGGTATAGGAATGTTCCTTGATCTACAAGGTGAAGATACATACGGTAAGATTTCTGTGGCTGAGGATAATTCGATATGGTTACAGGGATGTACAGGTGTGGGTGTGGATTGCTCGTTAATGGTACGTCCAAAGGAACCAATCATAGAGGTTGATCGTTCATATCTTGAGGCATTGCCCATCGATAAGCTATTCAAAGAGGCTTCGGAGTGGGGTGTGGGTGAAGCCCGTGATAAAGTGAAGGTTGCACGTGAGGTGTTAGCTGAACGTGGTATCGAAGCCATAAAGTATATCTGGGAAAATGAGATGGACACCAAGAGTGGGTTGGCACTTCGTGCGATACGTGAGGTAGCCAAGAAGTATCCAGATGGGTTCAAACCTTACCTATATAAAGGGTTACATGATGCTAGGTATAGGGTGAGAGCTAATTCAATATGGTTGTTGGGTGAAATAAAAGATACGGAGGCGGTAGATTCGATACTTTCATATTTGCGAGACACGGAGGATCCACCAAGATGGGCACTTAGTGCGCTAGGTAAAATAGGTGTATCGAAAGCAATACCCGAGATTATCAAATATATAGATGTGGATGATTTCAGCACAAAAGTAACCGCAGTAGCGGCGTTGGCGAATATCAAAGATACCACATGTGTACGGTATCTTATACAGAAGGTTGAAGATCCATCGTTACTGATACGGGTGGCAGCTGAAAGGGGGTTGGTCAAGCAAGCTATGCTTGAGCCAATAATACAGCGGATGCATGAACCAATAGCTCGATATGCGGTGATACATTTGATAAATGCGTTGGCAGGTATCGGTAAAGATGTATCTATCGAAGATAAACTTAAGATAAAAGAGGTGCTTCTACCATATCTTGATGCAGAAGATCCTATTTTGCGATATACTGCAGCGAAAGCTATTATAGAGGTTAGCCCACCGGGTACGGATGAGATAGTAGTCGATATAAAAGCGAGGGAAACCGATCCGAAGGTTTTGAAACTCCTACAGAGGGTATGGGATATGAAGTAATAATAGCAGCCGCTGGCAAAGGTGAGCGGTTGGGGCTAAGTATACCGAAGGCGCTCGTCAAGATAGGCGGTAAAACATTAGTCGAACGTGTAGTGGATAAGTTCATTAAGTTCGACAAAATACGTAACATCTATGTAGCGGTACCACCGGGTTATGAACCCACCATAGGTGAGTTGATGAGTAAATACGGTGATAGGGTTAGGGTATATACAGGAGGCACCGTACGTCAGGAATCGATATATAGGGGGTTGAAATACATCAGCGATGGATATGTGCTCATACATGATGTTGCCCGCATAATGGTGACGGATAAGCTTATAGAGCGGGTGATGCACGCAGTGACAAAGTATGATGCGGTGATACCGGTCATACCCGTACGTGATACGATCAAAGAGGTTAAGCACAGTAAAGTGTTACGTACGTTACCAAGGGAGCGTTTGTACATTGTACAGACACCACAGGGGTTTCGTACTGAGTTGATAGTGAAGGCCTATGAGAAAGCGCAACAAGAAGGTTATCACGGTACGGATAGCGCATCACTGGTGGAAAGGTATGGGGTAGATGTAAGTACTGTTGAAGGTGAGGTATCAAACATAAAGCTAACGTATGCTGAAGATGTGAAACTGGTTGAGTGTATGTTGATGATGGTTGACGAACAGTGTTGAAGCAATATCTTATCAAAACCAAGGAGGGTAAGCGCCCATATATCGTTGGTGGTGAAGTTTAAAACTATCATAAACGGGTTAGTAGAATGAGGAATGGGTGAGTTGACCAATAAAATATAGCTGTACTTTTATTAAGGAGGTAGTATGGTAAAGCGCTGGCTTATCTTAGGGGTAGTAGGATTGGTAACCCTATTTCCTATTGTGGTGGATTCACAAACCACGGCAGCTGCTATATTTCTGGCGATAACACCGGGTGCACGTCCTAATGGGATGGCGGAGATATTTACGGCGATTGCTGATGACGCAACCGCCACGTATTACAATGATGGGGGGTTGGGATTCTTTCACAGTCGTGAGCTACACCTTATGCATGCTAATTGGTTGCCAGGTTTGTGGCACGATATGTACTATGAGTTTCTTGCGTATGTACAATCGTTGGATATAGGTGGCGTTATGGGTATACATTTCATATACCTGACAACGGGTGAAACAGTAGGTACGGATGAAGAAGGTAATCCCATAGGTAGGTGGCGTACGTTTGATGCTGCCATGAAGGTCTCGTATGGGGTGCGACTTAGTCCAAGGTTAGGTGTAGGTGTAGGATTTAAGTTCATATACAGTTTTTTGGCACCTTCGGACATAATATTTAAGATAACGGGTAGAAGAGGTGGTGGTACAGGTATCACGTGGGCACTTGATGGCGGGTTGTTATATAAAATAAGGCCAAACTTTAACTTAGGGGTTGCATTGTTGAATATAGGGCCTGGTATTAAGTATATCGATATTGGAAGTAGTGACCCCATACCACGGATGTTGAGGGTAGGTGTGAGTTACCTTTGGGAGAAACGTGACGGTGATCAGGTTTCATACTCCATAAGGGTGTCAGGTGAAATTGCTAAGTTACTGATAGGGTTTTACCAAGATTGGCAGGATATACGTTCGGGCAAACGTACATTACGTGAGGTACTACAGTATCATTACGACGATACTTGGAAAGGTATAGGTGTGGAGGTGGGGTTCGCTGAACGCTTCTATGCACGTGCGGGTTACTTTTCTGATAAAGCAGGTCATAGGGAGGGGCCTACGTTTGGTGGTGGATTCAGGTACAAGAATTTCACATTAGATGTGGGTGTGGATAACTTCATATATGATTTTAAGACTGAGAATTACCGCATATCATTGAACTATGCATTCTAGTTCATATGGATGGATTTCTTTTGGTATGGAAACCGAAGGGATGGAGCTCGTTTGATGTCGTCCGCTACGTAAAGTATCGTACTGAGGTACGTAAAGTTGGACACGGTGGCACATTGGACAAAGAGGCAGAGGGTTTGCTTATTATACTATTAGGTAAGGCGACAAAGTTCCAGTCCTACATCACAAACTTGGAGAAGGAATACATCACGACAATAAAATTGGGCGAGTTTCGTGATACTGATGATTTTACGGGTAAGGTGATCGCAAGGTTCCCTGTTAACAACGTGACACGCCCCAAGGTAGAGGAGGTGTTGGATTCGTTCAAGGGCGAATTTTACCAGATAGTGCCTAAATATTCAGCCTTAAAGTATCGTGGACGCCCGTTCTACAAGTGGGCACGTGAAGGTAAAGATCCGCCACTCCGTAAACGTAAAGCATACATTAAGGAGATAGAATTGCTGGAATTCAAACCACCCGAGTTACGGTTACGTGTGGTGTGTGGGCGTGGTGTATACATACGGGGGTTGGCACGTGATATAGGGCAGAAATTGGGTACAGGTGGGTATGTGGATTATCTATTACGTACGAGGGTGGGAAATTTCAAGCTCGACAATGCGGCTAGGATCGAGGATATAAGTGAAAGGGAGCAAATAGTACAACGTATGTTACCGGTGGAACTACTTGTAAGGGGATGAAGATATTCGATAACCCCAACGAGGCCTCTCGGTGTGCATGGGACGTCTTAACCATAGGTACGTTTGATGGCATACATATAGGGCACCGTAGGATACTTGAACAGTGTCTGAACGTGGGTAAGACGTTGGTCGTAACATTTGATAAGCTGCCACGTCGAGTGATGGGGGAGGATGTGAAGATGCTCACCACATGGGAAGAAAAAATAAAGCTACTCAATGGGCTAGGAGTGCATGGTGTGTTGAGGTTAGAGTTTAACGAACAGCTTAGAAACATGGAGCCAACTGAGTTTATCAACCGATACATTACACCGATCGCACCCAAGAGGATTGTAATCGGTGAAAACCATCGATTTGGCAAGAACAGAAAAGGTGATGCGAGTTTACTCAAAGCTATGGGTTGGCGTGTGGAGGTTGTACCGCTTGTGAGAGCTGACAGCAACGTGGTGAGTAGCACTTACATACGGCGATTGTTGATGGAATGTGAAATCGCCGAAGCCAACCGCTTATTAGGCTACCCGTATATTATATCGGGTAAGAAAATAAAAGGTGCGGGTATAGGACGTATGTTAGGGTATCCGACCATCAATCTGGATATATCCGAGGATAAATTGTTACCAGGTGATGGTGTATATGGGGTAAGAGTGAACCGTAGTCATCCGGCATTGTTACACATAGGGGAGAGCCCAACGTTGGGGTTACCGTTTAGGGTGGAATTACACCTACTTGTGTTTGATGACAAAAAAGATGTGACACATTGGGAGGCGGAAATATTGACCTACTTGCGTCCCAATTATACTTTCAAGAACGTAGATGCACTTATAAAATGCATAAAAGAAGATAAGGAGAGGTTTTTGAAAATGGAGGCATTATGGAAAAACGTACGTCCGGCATGGCGATAGCCAGCTTTGTTCTTGGTATAGTAGGTATAATTTCGTGTTGGATGGGGGTGGGCATTATAATGTCGATACTTGCAATAATATTTGGTATAATAGGGTTACGTGAAGTCAAAAGGTCACCGGATGAAGTGACCGGTTATGGGTTAGCATTGGCTGGCTTTATATTGGGAGTAATAACGTTGGCGATGGGTGTGATGGCTATGATATTTGTGGGGATGTTCACTTGGCATATATGGAAAGAGATCTACAAGGAAATATATCACGAAATTAACATGCAAACGTTGATCACCTTCGTACGATGATCTGGTTCGTGCTTGTTTTGGCCAGGCTACCAAGTTACGATTTTATGGATGTACCGAACAACGCATATGCGGGGGTTACACACTTACACGTATTTGCATCGTCCCCATACAGTATGTGGGGTAACCCCACCTATATAGATGGTGAAGGTGTCGTTACTGGCTATGTGAATATGGGGTTCGACATACAGGCAGGTAATGTGGGGTATTATCGTGCACCATGGGCGATATCGATAGGTTACTGGAATTTTGGTGAGATGATGAAGGGCGAACCCGAAGGTATAGTACCGGGTGAAACTTTCACACCATGTGCGTTGAGGGTTTCAACCGCCTACAGGAGGCAGGTACGGGTTGGGTTGAGGATTGGTATTGCAGGTGGTGTGGTTTATCAAACCATTGAGAAATATCGATCAATAGCAGTTATGTGTGATGTTGGGGCCACATATAGATGGCCACAGTACCCTATAGAGGTGGGGTTGCTCATCCGTAATTTGGGTACAGAGGTGAGCAGCTCAAGTGCTACACGTGAGGCGTTACCTGTATCGATAGAGTTGGGTACACGCTACGAGCGAGATAAACTTACTTTGTCGGTAGCATATGTGATACCATATTATTATCCAGCGTATTTATCGATGGCGTGTGATTACTGTATATTGAGTGGCATAGCTTTACGTGTGGGGTATACTACACTTTATCGGGGTGTGGTAGCTGAGGAGTTGGAGGCGCTGTTGTTACCGATAGGGTTTGGATTTGATATCACCTATCGCAAGCTGTGTATTAGCTATGGGGTGGATCCTCGTGGCCCGCTGGGTATCATACATTACCTCAATTTTGTATGGAAATTAGGGGGATAGATGGTTTATAACCTCGAGATAGATACCCACATGAGACAAGAGATGGTCGATATCACACACCAGGTGGAGGATATCGTCGAGAAGAGTGGTGTCAAATCCGGTGTATGTATACTGTATGTACCACACACGACGGCTGCTATTACAGTGAATGAGAACTACGATCCTACCGTAAAGGAGGACATCTTAACTGCATTACGTAGGTTGGTACCGGAGAACTATCCGTATAGGCATACTGAGGGTAATGCTGACGCACACATAAAGGCGGCAATCGTTGGCAGTTCACGTGTGTTATTTATTGAGAATGGGCGGTTGGTGTTCGGTACGTGGCAGGGTATATTCTTCATGGAGTTTGATGGCCCGCGACGTCGCCGTGTGTATGTGAAGATTATAGCGGATGCTACCGGATGAGGTTGTAACCCTTTACCGTAGTTCACAAAGAGTGGCCGCCCTCACAGGTGCAGGTATATCTGAGGAGAGTGGTATACCTACGTTTCGTGGAGATAGTGGGTTATGGATGAAGTATCCACCTGAGAAGTTTGCATCAGTTACCGGGTTATTACGTATGTTTATTACGCAACCTGATAGGGTGGTAGATTTTGCAATTGATTTCTATAGAGCGCCACTGATGGCGGAACCCAACCCCGCACATTATGCGTTGGCTGAAATGGAACGTACTGGTAAACTAATGGCTGTGATAACACAAAATGTTGACAACTTACACCAACGTGCGGGTAGCAAGAACGTGCTTGAGCTACATGGTAACATGTACAGATTACGTTGTATGAGGTGCGGAAAATGTCGATATATGCCAAAAGATGAGATTGAAGAAATGCTTAACCGGTTACAACAAGCGAAAGGTAGCCGCATACGGGTGTTACGTGTGATTGCGGGGATATTCAAACGATGTGAATGTGGTGGCCGCTACCGTGTGGATATGGTGTTTTTTGGAGAACCATTACCACAGGATGTGTTGTTTGAAGCTGAACGTATTGTACAGGAGGTGGATCTACTTTTTGTGATAGGGACATCGGGTGTGGTATATCCAGCGGCTTCGTTACCATATATTGCCAAAGATGCGGGTACAAAGATAATTGAAATTAATCCAGTACCATCAGCTGTTACGCGGATTGCGGATCACTTCCTACAGGGTAAGGCGGGTGAGATACTGCCTAAATTTTTACAGGTCTGATTAAATAACGGGGCCGTAAATCGATGGAATGGACAAGACTGATGAGGTTGTTGACCTTAATCCAAACCCAATAATATTTTAACAATGAAGTTGTTGGATTTGCCGGACGCACCTGGTGTGTACATATTCAAAGATAAAAAGGGTAAAGTCCTATACGTGGGTAAGGCACGCTCGCTTAAGAAGAGGGTGGCGAGTTACTTCACGAAGGAGTTACCACCGAAGGTGAAACGATTGATGGAGAAAGTTGCGGATATGGATTATCTGCTTACGAAGTCGGAGGTGGAAGCCCTTATAGTTGAGGCCAACCTCATAAAGTTTCACAAACCCAAATATAACATCAGGTTGAAGGATGATAAGAAATATCCGTACATAAAGGTGGCAATTAATGAACCTTTCCCATATGTGATACCCACACGTGATCTACGTGATAAGCATAGCATATATTTTGGACCATACACCAACGCCAAGACTATGCGACGTGCATTACGTACGGCGGTGAAGATATTCAAGGTACGTACATGTCGTGGTAAGCTACCTGATAAGGCGTGTTTAAGCTATTATATTGGTAAATGTTACGCACCATGTGAGGGTAAAATAAGCGAACCCGAATACCGTAAGCTGGTGGAGCAGCTTATTGCATTCTTGTCGGGTAAATCCGCCTATGTGGAGCAACAACTGGAAGCTGAGATGAACCAGCTGGCGGCTGAGCTTAAATTTGAGGAAGCTGCCCGTGTACGTGATAGGTTACGTGCGGTACGTGATATTGTTAACAAACAACGTGCGATATTCTCCACACCTATTGATATGGATGTTATTGGTATCAGTCAATCCGGTCATACTGCATGTATCGAACTACTACGTATACGGGAGGGGCGGTTGTTGGGTGGTGAGCACTACTTCATGGAGACATTACGTGAGTCGGCAGCTGAGGTGATACGTGCGTTTATGTTGCAGTATTACAAAACAGCGTATTTTGTGCCGGATGAGATTGTTGTCCCATGTGTGAACGAGGTCGATGCGCTGGCTGAATGGCTATCAGAGAAGAAGGGGCATAAGGTTGAGATAAAAATACCGGATAGGGGTACACGACGTGAGCTGCTGGAGATGGCGACCGAGAATGCGATCACACATATGGAGGAAAGTAAGTCACAGGTTAAGGTGGTGCCATCGATTAGCGATTTGCAACGTACGTTGGGGTTGGCACAGCCGCCACGTAGGATAGAGGCGTTTGATATATCTAACATACATGGTAAATATGCGGTAGGTTCGTGTGTGGTGTTTGTTGACGGTAAGCCTGACAAACGTAACTACCGTAGGTTCAGAATACGTACGGTGCAGGGGATAGATGATTATGCGATGATGGAGGAGGTTGTCAAACGTCGGGTAGCCCGTTTACAGAAGGAGAATAAAAAGTTGCCCGATCTGGTGCTTATCGATGGTGGTGTGGGTCATGTGCGGGTGGCACGTAAAGTGTATCCACCTGAGGTGCCAGTGTTTGGGTTAGCGAAACGGTTTGAACAGATTATAACGCCTGAAGGTAAGATTTTGAGTGTACCGTTGTCGTCACCGGCGTTGCGGTTGTTACAACGTATACGTAACGAGGCACATAGGTTTGCGATCGAATATCATCGTAAATTGCGTGAGAAGCCCGAATCCATACTTGATGCGATACCAGGTGTGGGGGCTAAACGGCGGCAGGCACTTATTAAATATTTTGGTAGCCTTGAGCGACTCAAACGCGCATCTATTGATGAGATAACTAAGGTGCCAGGTATAGGCCGTAAATATGCTGAACGTATATATGAATTCCTACGTAGTGCATGAGCTGGAATTCTTGAAGGAGTTGAACCCATCACAACGTACAGCGGTAGAGCTTACGGAAGGTCCTGTACTTGTGATTGCAGGCCCTGGTAGTGGTAAGACACGTGTACTCACATATAAAGTGGCGTACTTGATAGCTACGAAGAAGGCATCACCTATGCAGATAGTGGCGCTTACGTTTACGAATAAGGCAGCTAACGAGATGAAACGCCGTATCGTTGAACTCATAGGGGTGGCGGGTGAGCCAGTTTTTGCGGGTACGTTTCATGCGTTTGCTGCACGTGTGTTACGGATGTTTGGTGATAAGATTGGGATAGAGCGTAACTTCACGATATATGATGAGAAGGATTCACAGGCATTGATTAAGGATATAATCGAGGAGCTGGGTTACCAACACGAGAGGGTTTTGACACCATCCTACGTGTATGAGCGTATTGAACGGCTAAAGGAGCGGTTTGTCACACCAGAGGATACACCGATATATGAATACCCCGATAGGGAGGTACGTAACATATACCGTGAATATAACGTTAAGCTGCGACACAATAATGCGCTCGATTTTGCAGACTTACTATTCTATGCGTGGAGGGTGTTGCAAGAGTCGGAGGTTGCACGTGAGCGGTTCGCTAAGAAGTACATACTTGTGGATGAGTATCAGGATACCAACCGTGCACAGTATGAAATACTGAAGGTGCTGGCACAAAAGTATAGGAATATTACTGTAGTAGGTGATGAGGATCAATCCATCTACCGGTGGCGTGGTGCTGATATACATAATATACTGGATTTTGAGAAAGATTTCCCTGATGCTAAGATTATAAGGTTGGAGGAGAATTATCGGTCGACCAAACGCATATTGAGGGTGGCAACACATCTTATAAGTTTCAACATCCTCCGTAAAGGTAAACAGTTGTACACAACAAACCCTGAGGGTGATAGGGTGAAGATTATCGAAGCTTACGATGAACGTGACGAAGCCCGTAAGGTGGTAGATATTATTGAGAATGCAGGTCGTAATCTGGGCGATTTCGCCATCCTATATCGGACACATTTTCAGAGCCGTACGTTTGAAGAGGAACTACAGCGACGCGGTATCCCGTATATTGTGGTGGGTGGGTTAAGGTTTTACGAACGTAAGGAGGTGAAGGATGCACTCGCTTATTTAAAGGTGTTGATGAATCCACGTGATACGGTTTCACTTATAAGGGTGATTGAGAACCCACCCAAAGGTATAGGTAAGGTTACGCTGAAGAAGTTACAACAATATGCGGAAAGACATGGCAATAGCTTGTATGGGGTGTTACGTGAGGTGGAGGCTATACCTGACATACCTGCACGTATCAAAGGTCACATAATTACGTTATATCAAAATATTGAGAGGTGGCGTCACCTGGATATGAAGCCGGCGGAGCTACTCGATAAGATATTGGGTGAATCTGGATATTGGGAATGGATCGGTGACGATGAGGAACGTATCGAAAACCTACGTGAGTTGATAGCCAGCTTACGTGAGTACGAAGAGCTGGAGGAGTATTTACGTACTGTGGCATTGTTTACGGATATAGATGAGTGGAAAAGCGATCGCCAGAAGCTAAACCTTATGACATTACATAGTGTGAAGGGGCTCGAATTCCCGATCGTCATACTCACAGGGTTAGAGGAGGGGTTATTCCCACATTATAAGTCACTTAATGAGCCGGAGGAGCTCGAAGAGGAGCGTCGGCTGTTCTATGTGGGTATAACACGTGCAAAGGAGCGTGTCTACATAACGTATGCGATGAGCAGGCGTCGACGTGTATGTATGAGGTCGCGCTTCCTGAATGAATTACCCAGCGAGGAGATAGATTTCGAATGGTAACCATATTCATCATTTAAACAAATGATAGCATTGTTGTTTATTATCGGGTTACGGGTGGTGTCGTTGGCACCCAACATCACGGAGATAATCTATGCGATAGGTGCAGATAGTGAGCTGGTGGGCGTGGTAACCCCTTGCGACTATCCACCAGGTATTGATAAGCCGATCGTGGGGTCGTTTATGGTGCCAAATTACGAGAAAATACAGGTATTAGAGCCGGATATGGTGTTGACAACAGGTGGGGTACAGGAAAGGATAGCGAATGGGTTGAAGAAATTAGGCTTACATGTGGAGGTGATCCGAACGGAGAGTATTGACGAAATATTTACAGCTATCGATACCATAGGTAAGCTGTTGGGTTACGAACGGCAGGCAGATTCGTTAGTAAAGGCATTACGTGAAAAGCTTAGCAAGTTGTCTCAACCATCACATAGATGGCGTGTATACGTGGAGATATGGTATAACCCGATAATCACGGTAGGTAGAAGGGGTTACATAAACGAGATAGTGCAGCTGGCAGGTGGATACAACATAGGTGATACAATAGATGCAACATATCCGGTGGTGAGCCCTGAGTGGGTGGTGACACAAAGCCCAGAAGTTATACTCATGTTGTGTGAGGATGCACCACCGCCGGGTGATAGGATAGGCTGGCAATCCGTGCCTGCGGTTAGGTACAATAGGGTGTTGGTGCCAGAAGATCTCAACATATTTCTGCGACCGGGCCCCAGGGTGGTCGATGCTATCAAGTGGCTGAATGAAAAATTGTGTAAGATGAAGCCTTAGATGCCAGCTATTGACATTCTATAACTTATTGTGGAGCTCGATTCACGAATAGCCTAAACTTGTGCCTTATATATCGCTTTATATAATCTTTCACCCAATTTTATTATGTCTTTGGCTCTTGCAATCCTGGCTACCCATTTTTGAGGTAGTCCATCGTAACCGTAATATATACCTGCTAATCCCCCGGCAACTGCTCCTAAAGTGTCGGTATCACCACCAAGATTCACTGCAGTGAGCACGGTATCTGCATAGGAATTGCTATTGAGGAGACACCACAAACTTGCTTCTAATGTATCTACTACATAGCTGCTTGACTTGATAGCATTCTCTGGTAACCTTGATATGTCAGATTCGATGATCCTTTTGAAATGGTGTAATTCTGTGATATATGGCCATTTTGAATAGTAATCTGAAACGGTACACTTCATACTTTCGTATGCTTCTTCTGGGGTGTTACCTTTGAAGAGGTTGATTGCAACTTGAATATAAATTCCACACGCTATCTGTGAACGTAAATGTCTATGTGTTAAACAGGATACTTGGTGAGTGATTTCAAATTGCTGTTCTATATCACTTTTTTCTAGATAGAATGCTAACGGTAGGATTCTCATAAGTGAACCGTTGCCGTTGCTAAATTCATCGTCTGGACCTGCTTCTAAAGGATTAACGCCTTCTTTCAACCGGGCGATAGCGATACGGGTTGTATTTCCAACGTCGAAAACCTTACCATAGGGTGTCCAATAGCCTTCGTATAGCCATTTTATGAATTTAGCTGCAATATCCTGAAGGTTAAGCCCATTACAAAGAGATTCAGCCAGACAAAAAGTAAGCGAGCTATCGTCAGACCAGGTGCCTGGAGGTTGATTATGAGTACCGTAGCCGATCATGTCAGTTACTGGGGTTGCTTTTAAAGCGCTTCTGGGTTTGAATTCCACAGGGAGGCCGAGTGCATCTCCGATACATAACCCTAAAAGTCCACCGATTATTTTGTTCCTTTTCATGATTCCCTTAAGTACGATAGTATTGCGATGAATTATTGTCTTTAGCAATTTTCAGGTCGTTTTCTGCTTTTAATATCCACTTTTTTGATAATTCAATGCTCATATCTCAACACCTTCTTTTAAGACATAATAAGTAAGGTAGCCGATATCATTTTTCCGTTTTTCAAAGGTAGCAGAAGACTGAATAATTATATCGTTGGTATCTTCTCTCACCAGAACCTTATCCTGAAATCCTTGAACTCACCCTTATAGGGGTGCCATGTAACACGTACATCTTCGACGGAGGCGAACCTTGGCCCTACCTTAAGTTCACGTATTAGCTCCTCGATAAGGCTACGAGCACCCTCGACAACAACCTCAACATCACCATCTGGTAAATTACGTACGTAACCGGTGAGCCCCAACTGTTTAGCGTAACGTTCGACGAACCATCGATAACCGACACCTTGTACGAGCCCCTTTACAATGATGTGTGCACGTACGTCAGACATTTTATGGCTCAAACACCAGGTTAACCGCCTCATCAGGGGTGGCAGCTTTTATCACCCCTGGTATATCCCACGTGTTGAGCCCAACCACTGGCTTACCCAGTGATACCGCTATAGCGATCTCCGATAGTGTGCCATACTTGCCGTCGATTGCTATCAATGCATCAGCTGTCTTTACGATGACGATGTTACGTGCTTCACCCATACCCGTGACTATGGGTATATCAACGTAGGGGTTGGCGGGTTCACGTGAATCACCTGGCAATATACCAACTGTTAACCCACCCGCTTCTTTTGCACCCCTACATGCGGCTTCCATCACCCCAGTGAGTCCACCCGTCACGAGTATCGCACCACGTTTGGCGACTAATTTACCAACCTCATACGCTAAATCCAGTGACTTCGTGTCAGGTGCTTTACCACCCACCACAGCTATGATTTTAGTCATTATTCTAAAGTAAACCCTATGCCGGTGAGGCAACTCTTTTGCTACCTAACTTATTGGCTTCGGTTTGAAGTATACCCAAGTATATCCAGAATGGGTACGTGTAATTCAGCAATAGCAACGTCTTATCTATGAGGTTCGATATACATGCAAAGACGATGGCAAGCCCCATCAACATACATAAAGGGTCGTGCTTGAGGGAGCGAAAATTTGTAACCGCGACACCGATCAGCAACATAAATGTTAACAACCCCAACGCACCTATCTCAACAAGCAAACTTTCGTAAATACAGTGTATATAGTCGTAATTTTTGAGCCTATCCCATACGTCACGTGGCAGATAATGGGGTAATAGATGCTTTGTACCACCCAACCCCACACCCAGCAGCTTATTGTGTGTCTTGTATATCTCTATACCCGCTTTCATAAGGATAAGCCGCGGTGCCTGCCCTTCAGCTGAGGTGCCATCCATGATGTGCCATCTGCTTAAGAGGTCAGCAACCGCACCCGGTACAAGTGGTTGAGCGACTGCAAAGCATATGAGAAATATGAGTAGTATTCGACGTAATCTGCGGTTATGCGAAATGTACAACCCTATTGATAGTGTTATCAATATTGCAAAGTAGCCACCCCATGTTTTGGTAAAAAGTACAGCGATAGCACATATCGGTATTACAGGTAACCACCGTATATCCCTATAGACGAGGTACAAGCTCACAATCATCACCAGTGTAAGGAAATGCGCAAGTATGATTGGGTTAGGTGTGAACCCGGTGATACCCCCGTTTTGGGGTGGATAGATCACGTAGCGGGTACCGAGTTTTAGCGCAATTGGATGAAATATCTGTACTATACCGGTGATTGCGAATATGCAGCCGACGATTGATAGTAGCTTTAGGATGTGTTCCGTATCATCACTGTACTTGCGTGCAAGGAAATACAAACTAAGCGGTAACAGGAACGCACATACAAGTGTAAGATGCTCATATCTGTTGATAGCCACCAACGTGGTAAGCAACATCGCACCCAACATGATCAATAGCAGGTAATCATTACGGTGGATATGCACACCTTGCCGATATATTAACCATGTGAGGTATGATAGGATGATGAATAATGCACCTACGTATACTTGGAAGGGTAACAAGAAAAGTGCGATATAGAACCATAACTTATCGTAATGAAGTTTATGCATGATCACTGAGGTGACCCGTGACAATGGCATATGCGGCGATAGCTTTACCTTCACCTATGGGGCCCAAGCGCTCGTTGGTTTTGGCCTTGACAGAGACATGGTCGATTGCCAGTGCGAGCAGTTTCGCAATACTTGCACGCATCTTATCGATATATGGGGCTAACCGTGGTTGCTCACATATCACAATGGTATCGACATGTAATACTTTAATATTTGTCAACTCCATACAACGTTTGAGGATGAGCTTGCTGTCAACGTCTTTCCATTCAGCTGCAGTATCCGGGAAATGTGTCCCTATGTCACCCTTACATGCACAACCGAGTATAGCATCAGCTATCGCATGTAACAGGACATCGCCATCAGAGTGGCCGATCAGCCCCTTATCGAACGGTATTTCGATACCACCAAGTACCAACCGCCTGCCAGGAGCTAGTCTGTGTATATCGTAGCCAATGCCGACACAAAGCTTCATAGGTTATGTTTTATATATTCGTAGGCGTTGACAAAAAACTTTATCCCTACTGGGTCGGTAGCACCTATGTTCCATGACGGGTGTTGGTAGGGGAATATGAAGCGTTCAGGATGTGGCATCAATCCCAGCACCCTACCTGTGCTGTCGATAATACCGGCGATTGCGTGCATTGAGCCGTTCGGGTTGTGCGGGTATTCCATTGTGGGGTTACCGTGTTTATCCACGTATTTGAGTGCTATCTCGTTACGGTGTTCGAGTTCTTCAATATACGATGTATCACCTACGAGTCTACCCTCTGCATGTGCTACAGGTAAATCGAATACATCCAACCCCTTTGTGAATACACACTTATGAGTGGTGGATTTGAGGCGTATCCAACGACATTCGAAATGCCCGGATAGGTTGGTCACCAGCGATATTTTGCCATCACCTAAGATGTTACTTTTGACGAGCACCTGAAACCCATTACATATACCGAGTATAAGTTTACCGGCTTGTATGAAAGCTTCTATCTCGCTTTTAAGGTAGCGTTTGAGCTTAAGTGCTAGTACTTTACCGCTGGCTATATCGTCACCATAGGTGAACCCCCCAGGCAACACCAGCAGTTCATATCTATGTAGTGTATCAGGTGCACGCACGAGGTTGTCAATATAATGGTAATCGACGGTAAAGCCTACCTGCTTCAATGCGAACGCAGTCTCTTGGTCACAGTTGGTACCAGGTGCATAGAGTAGAAGTGCATGTGGCATCAAGGATATATCCGATCTATCGTTCTTGGAAACGGTATAGTTTCACGTACGTGATGTAACCCACATATCCATGCAAGAGTGCGTTCCAGCCCTAGTCCAAACCCGCTGTGTGGTACACTACCGTACTTGCGTAAGTCAAGATACCACTCGAACGGTTCACGGGGGAGGTTGAACTCCTTTAACCGCTGTATCAATGTCTCATAATCGGATTCACGTTCGGAGCCACCGATGATCTCACCATAACCTTCGGGTGCAAGCACATCCATAGCGAGTGCAAGTTCGGGGTTATTGGGGTCGCGTTTCATGTAGAAAGCTTTCACCTTGGCAGGATACCGATGTACTATCACGGGGCGGGTAAATTGTTGTGACAGATACGTTTCGTGTGGTGCACCGAAATCCTCACCCCACGGGAAATCGGTAAACTCCTTCTGTATGAGGTTGACCGCCTCAGTGTAGCTAATACGGGGGAAGGGTTTCTTTATATCTTCCAGTGGTTTGATATTACGTTCAAGCAAGGTGAGCTCCTTTTGACATTTGGTGAGCACACGCTCCACGATATGTACGATGAGATCCTCAGCCAGCTCCATTATGTCATCGAGTGTGGCAAATGCAACCTCAGGCTCTATCTGCCAGAATTCTGTCAGGTGGCGACGTGTTTTCGACTTCTCCGCACGAAATGTTGGCCCAAACGTATAGACTTTACCGAAAGCCATCGCACCTGCTTCCGCATAGAGTTGACCCGACTGCGATAGATACGCTTTGGTATAGAAATACGGTACTTCAAACAATGTAGTAGTACCCTCGCACGCGGTGGGTGTAAGTATGGGTGCATCCAGCAGCAAGAAGCCACGTGAGTCAAAGAACTCACGTATTGCGGTTACAACCGTATGACGTATACGCATGATGGCGAACGGACGACGTGACCTTAGATGCAGGTGACGATGTGATAGCAAGAAATCTATACCATGGGGTTTGAGTGAAATGGGGTACTCTTCGATGGGTTCATGTATAACCTCGATGGATTTGACGTCCATCTCGTAACCACCGGGTGCACGCTTATCGGCACGTATCTTACCGGTGAGGATGAGTGAGGTCTCTTGCTTCAGACGTTCGGCAAGCGCAAACGTCGCCTCAGGTACATCGTTTTCAGTAACAATGGCTTGCATGAACCCTGTCCCGTCACGGATTATGAGGAAGACGATCTTACCCTTGGGTGTACGATTATATAACCAACCGCGTACCGATATCTCTTCACCTACATGCTCCGATACATGAGCTATATCTACGAATTTTTTCATTCTTCCAATACACTCGGGTTTATAAGGTTAGGTGGTATCTTACCTTCAAGCCCAGCTATCAAATTGGTTACCGTTGCGTGTGACATAAGTTGCCTCGCTTTGTAAGTTGCACTCCCTATATGAGGTAAAAGTAACACGTTGGATAACTTACGCAATACCTCCGGTACGTAAGGTTCATACTCGTATACGTCGAGTGCTGCCCCTTTTATGCAATTTGTGGTTAAGCAATTGATAAGTGCATGTTCGTCGATGATAGGGCCACGTGCAGTGTTTATCAAGTAAGCGGTGGGTTTCATCAGCGATAGCTCAGCTTCACCGATAATGTGGTAGGTTTCGCGAGTCAGTGGCAGATGTAAGGTGACAATATCAGAGGCTTGAAGTAGCTCATGCAGGTTGCAGCTTCTGGCACCTATGGATTCGAGCTTAACGTTACGTTGCTTATCGTAATATAGGAGCGACATCTGGAACCCTGGTGCTTTTAGGCCAACCGCCGTACCGATACGGCCGGCACCTACTATACCGAGTGTCTTACCTGCAAGTTCGTCACCTAGAAACAGGTCAAGTTGCCAACCATTGAACTTACCAGCTCGAGTAAACCTATCCGCTGCGGGTATGTGACGTACAAGCGCTAATATAAGCCCCCACGTGTATTCAGCGACTGCATTTGTGAGTACATCGGGTGTGTTGGTCACCATTATACCTTTTTGGGTGGCGTAATCCACGTCTATGTTGTCATAACCTACGGCACAGTTGGCAATTATACGTAGGTGGGTTAGGTTATCGAGCACCCGTGGTGTGATCCTATCCGTGAGGAAGGTCACCAACCCATCAGCTTTATGTGCAAACTCTATTATCTCATCTTCGGTAGGTATGAGGGGACCTTCTTCCCTTACGACAATATCCCAACCCTTAGCTGTGAGTTTACGTTCGTCCTCATCAAATAGATGGTGTAGCAACACTACCCGCATATAAACAATAGGTATTAAAGTGCGGGTTGTACAACAAACCGCCTAAAGTTAGGTATTGTCTGAAACCAATAGTCAAATTCTATACCATTATCAAGTATTTGCGTGATTTGCAGCAACACATAGAATGGGCCTTCGTCTTTCATATACACAACGTAGTAGTCACCGGATGCAACACCTTCATCCATGGATTCAGGTTGGTACTTTGTGCTTATACTTGTACCCAATGGTATATTCGATGGATCATCAACCTTTGCAATGTATGCAGCACCGTTATCTGCACCTTCTGCGGGTATGTTGAACCACTGCAATGCAGTGTCAGGGCTTATGATATGGAACTTGGAATTATCTATAGTTCCAACAACACCATCGTTCAGATATATGTCCCAATCATCTGTTGACTTATACGAGCGTGGCTCACCATTGCCATCAGCTTCCCAGTTATATGCACTATAGCCGACTTCGGTGGGGGCATCGAGGTCGTATATCCTGCAGCCGTCCTCAAATACCGGTATAGTGGATACAACATTGCTGGGGGAGCTTTCGTTTCTACCCTTGAATGCTGTTACATAGTAGTCGCCCAACCCTAAGCTGTCGATAGCTTCAGCATCCTGTGTGTAGCTGGTTGCCGACCCTGGTATCACCTCATCTATACAGGTGTAGGTGTTTTCACCAACGGGTTTGAAGTATATTCTGTAGCCTTCAGCATTTTCGACCATATCCCATGATAGACGTATGCCTAACCCATCGTCGTAGGCTTCGATTGTTAAATTCTGTGGTGTAGCAACCTCTTCGATAGGGCCTAACTCACAACCACAGACTAATAACAACCCTACCATAAACGGTAGGAAGTTTCTCATCGTACCTCCTGTTTATACTTATACTAAATTAACAGCAAAATGCGAATGTCAATAAGCACTTATGTAGTTTACATGTAGGGCTCGAGGTTATATTTAAAAACTGATGAAAAAGTGGAGCATCTTGGTAATCGTATGGACTTGTTTTATATTCGCAGCAACCTCTATACCGCAGCTACCGAGTAAGTTTGAAGTTTCGTGGCTATCCATTATTTGTCATTTTGGGTTTTACCTCATATGGGCGATGTTAGGGGTTAGATTGTGGGATAAGAGTACGCTTTTGTACGGGGTAGGGCTTGCAGTGTTCGATGAATGGCACCAAAGGTTTATACCTGGTAGGATATGTGATTGGCGTGATTTGGTTGCTGATATGGTAGGTATTGCGATAGGTATGGTCATTATGTTGCGGTGGTTACACTACCATCGTACCAAACGGATTAACCCTTATGGCTGTAGGACGAAGTCGTAACCTGTTAGATTATCGCCAGCATGTACCTCTACCTCAGTATATGTGGTATCTGCGGTAGTATAACCTTCCGCGGATGCCCTTATGTCGTAGGTGCCCTCGAGAAGTATAAGCTTATAGGAGCCTACGCTATCGGTGAGCGTGGACGTGGTGGTATTTGCGGTTATTGCCTCAACAAGTGCGTTAGGTATGCCCATGCCGGCAGTATCTTTTACTGTACCTGATACCGTACCGGAGAGTACCTTTTTAAACGCCCTAAAGGCGGGTCGTAGCAGGTAATTACCGGGTGTCCAGGTGATTGAGGTCGATACATCGAAATCTACCAGGATCTCGATGATCTCGTCTGGTTCCACAGTGAAGTCGAGGTTGATCTTAACACCGGTCTGGACACCGCTTGGCACTACAAGTGGATAACTTACACCGTTTATCACTATCTCATTGGTATCCGCGACCGTGAGCCTCATCTGTGTGTAATACCCGGGCTCGAGCACGGTATCACAAAGCACGGCAGTGACACCATTGATAAGTTGCATGAAATCATAGGTGATGGCGGTGTCCACAAGTGTACGCCAGCCGCTCTCTGGGCTTTGTACGCTTACCTCCGTAATCGTCAAATATATATGCTCCACATTGGAAGGGGGAGGGGTGTCAAATGCCTCAATTCTGATCCTTCCATAGGCTTCACGCTCTCTATGGCAACCAGCAACAACGATAAGTGCAATCAATAACGGAACATACACATGGGTTGCTCTCATTTTTGCTCCTTTTTATGTTGAACAAAATCTATCTTCAAACTGCGCCCTCTACTATAAGATAACCGTTACAACTACAATATCAAGCTATAGTGGTGCGGGTTATGCACTTGAACATGTCATAATGGGTATGGCTTGTTTCTCTGGTGTTACTTTGACGGGCCTTCCGTTGACTACGATTTCTAGCTCTTCTGCTGGGTGGCTAGGTTCGCCCCACACGGTGAATGTGTCGTGGGTTAGCTCCACAAATATGGGGTGACCTCGCCACATTATGGTGAACCGCAGTCTACGCCAATGTTTAGGCAACCTTGGATTGAACTGCAACTTATCAGCATATATGTGCATACCAGCGAACCCATTGACTACTGCTTGCCAGGTGCCACCAGCGGCGCCTGCATGGAACCCATGCTGGGTGTTACGGTAGATATTGTCGAGCCCTACACGTGCACTCATCATGAAATACCGGTAAGCTAACTCTTTGTAACCAATCTCGTTCGCTATGATAGAAGATACGCTGGCAGCGAGTGATGATCGATACAAAGTACGTGGATCGTAGAAGTCGAAATTTACCTTCTTCTCGTGTAGGCTAAACTTATCCCTGAACACATATAGTAACATGACGACGTCGGGTTGTTTGATGAGCTTGGTACGTTGGAGTTTGTCCCAATCCCTCCATTCATCGGGTATTCTCGGTATACCAGTATCTGAGGGTTCGATTTGTACATCGATTAGATTGAAATAACCCTCAAACTGCTCGTAGATGCCTGTACGTTCGTCACGCAGTATAAGTATGTTAGCTGCGATTTGACGCCATTCAGCAATCTCAGCTGGTGTGATGTCCAGCTTTTTGATGATTTCTGAATCGTTGAACTTCTCCGCGTAACTGGCGGCAGTTTCAAGGTTCCATTTAGCTATGAAGTTGGTGTAAACATTATTATCAACATGATAGTGAATCTCGTCCGGTCCTATCAGCTTTTTGATCACATATTTGTTACGGGTGGGGTCGAACTCCACACGTGATGCCCAGAACCTGGCAGTTTCGAGTAAGATCTCCAACCCGTAATTTGACATAAATTCATGATCATGTGTAGCTCTGTAGTAATGATCAACCCCATATGCGACAGCGGCCACCACGTGGTGTTCTTCTTCACCTTCACAAACACGATAGGTTTTGACGAATGGATCGCCTACTTCCCTTGGGATGGTCTCGCTACCATCGTCGGTACTCTCCCATGGGAATTGTGCCCCTCTGTAGCCGTTGAGTTTGGCGTTTTGGCGTGCACCTTCCAGCATGTTGTATCTATACATAAGTAATGTACGTGCGGCTTTGGGATCGGTATAGATGAAGAACGGTAACATATACATTTCGGTATCCCAGAAAATGTGCCCCTTGTAACCCTCACCATGCAACCCTTTAGCGGGTATGCTGACACGTTCATCGTCGGGGTTAACACATTGCATGAGATGGAACAGGCTAAACCGTACCGATTTTTGTGCAACTGGATCACCTTCTATCTCCACATCTGCGATACGCCAGCGGGTGGCCCATGCTGATGTATGGGTGGCGATCAGCTTTTTGTAACCGTCGGCTAACATTAGGTTGAGTTCGTTTAAGGTGGCTACCTTTACGTTTGTGAGGTCACGTGATGTGTAGAAGCTTACATATTTACAAAACTCATATTGTTTGTTGGGGTCGACCTCAAATACTAATGCGTTCGCTATGTAGTCTTTCTCGTAACGTACGTCACGTTCGAACCCCGTGTTAACCATAAGTTGTGAGGCTTCACCCACCGTGATCTGTGTACCATACGTGCGCGTCTCGAGGTATACCGAATCTCCTATTGGTGTACGATTGACGAGCTTGAAATGCTTGTTTTTGAGCTGCTCCGAATACCCGGTGTTGAACATGTAGCCGTTGAGCCCACCCTCAAGCACCACCTTACCAGTATAGTTTTCGGAAACCAACCGCCCATAAATTAACCCCCTGTGTTTAGCTGTTTGATGTACAAGCCGTAGGGTTTCAACGGCTACGATTTTACCTTTGGGGCTTTGCCATTTGAACGCCTCATATAGTAACCCCCTGTACATATCTAATGTGCGGTTGTAGTGGAGTAACTTGCCTTTTTCGAAATCGACCAACTCATCCCCTATGGTTAGCTTTAGGCCGATCCATTCAGGTGCGTTGGCGAGTTCGGATTTCACCTCGAGTGCACGATCATAGACACCGGCAAAAAATGTGCATGGCCATCCGTGACGTGTATCCCACACCAATGTACCACGTACACCTACGTAGCCATTGGCTAACGTAAACAGTGTCTCGTATACGGGTAGGGTTTCAGGATTGTATTTGTGCTCGGTAAGTAACCACTCTTCATCACTTAATATATCCTTTAGCTGGGTGAGTGTATCCATGTCACCTCCGTTGTTTAATAATCTCGATAACCCTATGTTTGAGTTCATCATACGAGATGTCATCCAAGCTATGTACAAGTATATCTGCACCTGTGTCACGAAAATCTTCTTTACCCCCTATACGCATTATACCGATGGCGAACATGTCTGCAAGTTTGGCCGCTTTTACACCCATAGGGGCGTCTTCGAACACAACAAACTGCGTTATGCTGGGTGATTTGCGGGTTAGCTCGTTGGCAGCAAATTTAAATATGCCAAGTTTGCCACCTTCGAGCTGTTTGCCACATACGTCAACATCGAACAGCGAATAAAGTGTAGTACCGGGGGTGATAAAATCATACTGTTTATCCAAGTGTTTCAGTATCTCATACGTGTCGATGTTTAGTAACATGGGTTTGGCGTTCTTCGATGCCGATACAGCAGCTTGCTTGATACCGCGTGATTTAGCTTCAAGTATCAATTTTACCGCATCGTGGAATACATCGAACTTACGTTCAGCTATCAATTGTTGTATGAGTGCGTTCTTCTCTGTACAGAAGCGTTCCAGTAGCTGGCGCTTTTTGGCTTCGGTATCGGCATTGAATTTATGATATACACCATACTTATCGAGTATGTTGTGACCACCTTCGTAACGGGGGCGGCTGGCTACCCATTTCATGTAGAATTCGGAGGTGAAATCTTTTATACCCCATCGTTTCGCAGTTATACGCCAGGCGTATTCGTGAGGACTGTTGGCGACTACACCATCTATGTCCCAGATGAACCCTACTTGATGTTCGAACTCCACGATATTGGAGATATGTGGGTTGAACTCACCCATATCCGTTGCAGCTAAACTATCATCTTAGTTTATACCCACACCAGTGACACTCCCTAAACTCATACGATACGATGATCGGGTTACTAATTCACATATCCCACAGTAGAAACCACACCTACTTGCTAGGTTGGTGTTAATTTCCATCTGCTGGTTATACAGTTGATAACAAAATATACATTATGTCAATGGCGGGTATGTTTGTTATACCTCGTAATTGTGGGATAACCCTGTTGTGCAAGTTTAACCAGCTATCACCCGATATTGGTGCTGGGATTGACTCTTGCGTATCTGAGGTATTGTGATTTATGAAATAAGGTGTCATGATCACCTATCATCTTCAGTAGGAGGTATTGATGCGATTTGATAGTGAAGTGTTCAAATGGTTGGCTTTATTTATAATTGTGTTGGGTGGCTTTGTTTCACAAGTATGTGCGGGAGCTGTCAATGACAGTACGGTGTTATATTTGGGGTTGCAACTGCATATTGAACCACAACAGTGGAGCCCATACGATGGTGAAGCTAACTTTCGGTTAGCAGCACGGGCACTCGACCGGTTGGCTGGGTTGTTCGAATCTCATGGTTTCCCCATAACGGCGGAGGTGGGGTTGGGGTTTGCACAATCGTCACTACTTTGGGGAGCAGACACCGTACCAGGTAGTGTACAAAATATTGCGTTAAGGGGGCATGAGATAGCTGTGCATATTCATTTTCCGGTAAGTTTACCTGGGTTTCGTGGAATATTCTGGCCGGAGCCCGAACCTGAAGATACGATACCAGAGAGTGAGCTAACATATGAACAATATTGTTCTGCTGTATGTAAAAGGAAAAGGGCGGTCGATACGTTGTTGATACATCCAACTACTGGGGAATGTGGTGCATGGAGTAGCCGGCCGGAACTGGATTGGGTCAGATGCATGGAGGAGGTAGGTTTCGTTTGGGTGTCAGGTTGGAAAGATGCATCACGACCAGGACATGCGTGGGATACACGGGTGGTTGCACGCAGGGTGGGTATGGATATGACACAGGACTATACAGGTGGTGTACTGGACTATTTCTACAATGGACCGGTGGTATTTCTACCTGATGGTAGTGTCAGTGGTAGTATCAATCCTACACATGGTGCGTCACTAGAGGATATCATCAACCTGATGGAGTTTAACATACAGCGGGTAGACCCAAACAGATTTAACGTTGCATATCTGACGACACATTTGTACGAGTTTATCCACGCAGGGCAGCTCGATTCGCTGGCATTCGTACGTTGGGATAGCCTGCTGGATAGGTTAGACCAATATGTAGCACAGGGTAAGATACAATATGTGACGTTTGGTGGGATGTACAACCTGTACTGTCAGATGGAGCAACAGGGTTATGTCCCGTATCCATATAATGGTAGTTTTGAGACACCTGATACCACGATTGTTTATGAGATGCCACAGACTACCGAGATTATGCAGTTTTACTTTGAATGGATGGATGTATCCGATACAATTGCTGGGGTGGCGGAAAGGACGGCTGATGAGAGTTTCTCCGGTACTTACGGGTTTAAGTTTGCACACGTAGGTGATATAAAGCGGAGAATTACTCCAGGTATAGAGAGTTTGGGCAAGTTACCGATATATGCGAAGCTACCTGCAGGGGTATGCGTAACCTACAATGTATGGTATAAGGGGATGGGGCCCAACATACCTGGTATAGCGATGGCATTCTACGATACCAACATACACGAGGTGGACTATCCACCGTATGACGTGGTGGATAGCTTTACGGTGGTAGATACATGCAATGGATGGCAAAGGTTGCAACTTAATGCAATAGTACCTGAGAGTGCACAGTTTGTCAGAATATTTATCTCATTCAAGGGTGATGGTATTGGATACTTTGATGATGTAACAATAAGTTATCAACCTGCAGGTATAAAAGAAAGTGATTTGTTGAATGTATCAGTTATTGCGCTCGACAGTAAGCCAAACCCATTCACACGATACACGGTGATCACATACTATCTGCCAGTAGCTGATAATATACAGATGAGAATATACGATACAAGTGGACGTATGGTGCGGAAGCTGGTTGATGGTTGGCAACCACGTGGCACACATAGTATCATATGGTACAATGATGTGCCTGCGGGCATGTATTTCATAAACTTGAGTGTAGGTGAGAAGATTGCAAGGGTTAAGAAAATAGTGGTGGTAAGATAGCTTACTCTGAATTGTAATTGACATTTTTATGACTAAAATTACCATAAAAGTTATGGGTGATAAACTTATGCGTGTTTTAGTGCTTACAGGTATAGGCTGGATGGTAAGCTTAGCTTTTGTGACAACATACGGGCAGGAGGTACCACCGATATATGTGTCGATTGTGTCACATAACGAGGAGCCACGGCCTGGTGGGTCGTTTCCAGACTTTACAGAAGATGAAGATACGTTCTGGGTACACCGTAATGCAGTAGTACGGTTTGCCAAGATGTTACATGAAAAGGGTGTGAAGTACAATTTTCAATCGGAATGGAACTTCCTATTGGCAGCGACGATGTTTGATACCGGTACAGCGAGTACGAATGGTAAGAACTTTCTCAAGTATCTGGTTGAGGATCTTGGGTTTGAAGCTGATCCACACGCACACGAGACTGAATACAACTACGCAGATGTTGCATATCTCATGTCACAGCTGTTGGAGGGTGAACCATCACATACGGTTGGTGGCTATATCGCATACCCACCGGAGCAATCGAAGATCGAGTACTTCAGGGATACACTCTACGGATGGCATTACGACTATGCGTGGAAGGCTGAGATATTGTGGGGTGGTGCCACACCCGGTCATGAAGACGAAGATAGCCTGTATGCGGCTGGTATATGGAAGCCTAAGGATAACGGGAATTATCTTGTGCATGACGAGTATGCACCGTTGCCGGAAGTAGGGCGCTACTTGCCAAACTGGACAGGCCTGTATGATCTGCTTGCCAAACAGGAAGCGGGTGAGTTACGGCCAGGTAGAATTTATACAATAACAATATTTGTGAGCCAAAACTTCATGCTGGATACTAATTTTGTGGCGATGTTTAGCAGTAAGATCGATGAGCTACAGCCGCTTGTGGATTCAGGTAGGATAGTGTGGGTGGGGTTGGCTGAGGTGGTGGATATTTGGCGTACACAATATGAGGCAAGGCCTAACATCTACTCGTGGTTGGCTGGTGATATAACACAACCTATACGTGATACGTTGTGGCTGGAGATGGATGATGGGGTGCACCTTGATGCCACACTGTTTAGGCCGGTCGACCCTACACCAGAGGGTGGGTTTCCTGCCATCATATTTGTACATGGGCTGGGTGGGTCGAAACTTCAGATGGAGCCACGTGCTGAATATTATGCACGTAGGGGGTATGTGACACTCGCATATTCGGTACGTGGGCAGGGACGATCGGAGGGATTATCGACAATATTTTCGTATCGTGAGCAACAAGACCTCGATAGTATCATAGGGTGGTTGGCAAGCCTACCGTATGTTAATGATACACTGATTGGTGTGAGTGGTGCATCACAGGGTGGGTACCACTCGTGGTTGGCAGCTGTACGACATATGGGAGTACGTGCGGTTGCACCTGAGAACAGTACACCTAAGGTGACAGATGCAATGGCACGATATGGATGCTATGAGCTACCTGTGACATCGGGTATGGACTGGCTACCCAACATACGGGTAGATACGATAGCGTATCCGATAAAGCGATGGTTATTGGCGGATAATTACGATTCAGTGCGTGCAATCATTGGACGTGGACGTGAATTTGACTCCACTGATGTGGCAAATTCAGATGCACATTACTTGATGATGGGTGCATGGCATGACCACATATTCTGGCATAACCGCGTACCGGGGGCGTTTGCGGTGGCACCTTATCACCCAATAATGTACCTGGGGACAGGTGGGCATGGATCGGAAGTTTCGCCACAGGAGCAAACTTTTCGTGACAGGTTGCGTGAGATGTTCTTTGATGAGAAGCTCAAAGGTGAATACCATGGGTTGGATACGATCAAACCCGTAATTGTGGCGATTGGCCCTAACTGGGAGCATATGGAATTTGATGAGTGGCCACCTGAGGGGGTTACAACCGTCACATATTATATGCATGCTGATGGTACGTTAAGTGACGAGCTACCGGAGGTGGGTGATTCGTCGTATCATATACAACATCAGCGTATCGATCCTATGTATACTTGGGAGGTGGCAGTTAACGATCACTTCAGGCATGCAACACAGGCGTTCATACAATGTAGGCGTACGTGGAGGACGGCACCATTTACGGATACGATCATAATACTGGGTATACCGACTGCTACAGTGTATGCGAAGTCTACAGCCAGTAAGATGCAGATCAAC
>CBFDTI010000005.1:0-32775 GCA_965612795.1 uncultured bacterium
TCGAGGAAGGTTGCCCCCATAGCCTCTGAATATTTTGTACCTAACCTAAATATGTGGCCAACTTCAATAGCGGGTTCGATTATAAGCTTGTCACCACATTGTGGGCATCTATCGCCAGGTGCTACCTTCGCAATATCCATGTATTCATCTACCTTGATGTCACGCTCAATGTTCACCCCTTCGTAATGGTAAAGGTCCTCATTTGCCCCTGTTATTAACCCCTTTCTACCCTTTAGACTTATATCTGCATACACTGGGATATCTGTACCTATGGGGCTTATATAACCGATGGAGGCACCCATCCACTTCCTCACTTCATCCGGTGTTGCTGGCCGTAAATTACCCAACTTCGATATCTTAGCTTCACTCACATCGTGTGCACCATCCACCAACAGAAATATCGGTTGTTTACCACTATCTGTCTGCTTCACGTATAGCAAGGATTTAAGTAGCTGCTGTGGAACAGTATCGAAGAATTGTGATATCTCCTCAACCGACCCTCCCACCGGTGTGTAAACCTTACGTAGGGGTTTATCTTCAAACTCCATCTTCGGTGGTACACCACGTGCTATTTCGTAATTTGCCTTGTAGCTACAATTACCACAGTACACGATCGTGTCTTCACCTACAGGTGAGGGTACCATAAACTCCTCAGTCTCTGCCCCCCCCATTATGCCACCTGATGCACTGACTATCTTGAATTTCAACCCCAATCTTGTGAATATCCTAATGTAAGCATCACGATGTAGGTTATAACTACGTTGCCATCCCTCAACAGTAGCATCTAAACTGTATGAATCCTTCATTATGAACTCACGTGCCCTCATAACACCACCTCTTGGACGTGGTTCATCACGAAATTTTACCTGTATTTGGTACCATATCTGTGGTAGATCGCGATACGAGCGTATCTCACGTCTTGCAATATCGGTTATGATCTCTTCATGTGTAGGTGCAAGTGCATAATCTTTATCTTTGCGATCCCTTACACGGAACATCTCCTTACCATATTCGTACCATCTGCCGGTTTCCTGCCATATTTCAGCGGGTGTTAGCGCCGGTAAGAGTAGCTCCTGGCCACCGATACGGTTCATCTCTTCACGTATGATTTGCATGATTTTGCGTAAAACACGCCACCCCAATGGCAAGTATGAATAAATACCGCTTGCCACCATCCGTATGAGACCAGCCCTTATTGCAAGCGTATGGCTTGGTATTTCAGCCTCACGAGGTTTCTCTTTTAATGTGGGGATAAACAAATTACTCCAGCGCATTGACTTGCTTTTTGTTATAATGTATGGCTATCACTACTATGTTTCGCCCTCCTCTTTTGTGGATTCTTCGGATTTCTCCTTTTCCTCGGACGGCTTCTCTTCTTTTGTTTCAGTGGCTTCAGCCTTTTCGGGTATTTCCTCTTTCTTCTCTTCTTCCTCTTTTTCGCGTTCTTTCTCTTCCTCTTCGATCTCTTTCAATAGATCCCTATCATCTTTATACTTCACGAGCACTGCATAGATGAGAGATTGCCCTGCCGCCCATGTCGCTATCCCGTACCCGAGTACCATGAATATTATAAAGTACAGAGCGAGCCCCACACAGAAGCTACTTACGAGTTGTGCCCAGTTTACAGCTACCCACTCCGGTCCCTGTATGAGTGTGGGTGCTATCCTTGCGGTAAGTGCCTCAACCCACGTTATCGGTGGTACAGGGGATAGATACCATAACCCATTGTTCCATACATTTTTCCACCAGCTGTGACCCCATGCACTTAACACCCAGTTTGCAAGTAATAACCCCTTCTTTGTGAGCCACCCAAATATCCACACACCTGCGAACACACAGAATGCAATGAAAATCTCCCATAACACAAGCCGCCACGTCTGTTCATTTAATGTGCTGAAATTTTCAAACAACACATCAAACACATCCTTTTCTACACCTGCTGCTATGGAGGGTGATAACAGAAACGATACAAAGAACACAATAACAAGGTATATCACAAACAGTGCCGCCAATGCTATGAGTATAAAAAGCAACCCGATAATAAGTGGCCCCACATAGGGTATTTTACCAAATAGCCCCAACAGACACCCAATAAGTATAAAGACACCTATGAAAATTGCCAACGTGATAGGTGCAAGTATGTTTGCTTTCGCTTTCTTTAGGGCATACCTCAATGCATCCATAACCTCATAGAACTCATTACCTCGTAGCTCTTCATACGTTACCTTTGAGATCGCTGATATCGATAGCATCTGTATAAAAACGAAGAGCGCAACACCGATACCCCAGATAGTCCAGCTATACCAAGGGAAATGTATCACCCCAGGTACAGGTACTGGTATGTATCGATACGTACGCCATACTTCTTTTACCGTCCATTCGGGTAATATCGAATATGCCACGTAGGTGAGCACCGAATAGACAATGACGCCAATGAGTAACCCAAGAAATGCTATCCAGATCTTTTTCGCCGAGAATGCAACCCTTGGTGCCCTCACCACCTGTGCAAAACTGTACACCATTATGCCTCCTTTTTATTTTAAATGCATTTTTTCTTTAACTTCCTCCAACGTGGCTTGCGCTACTTTGCGCGCCCTTTTAGAGCCCTCTACGAGTATCTCTTTTGTCTTCTCTGGGGTAAAGTTTTGAAGTTTTTCCCTCACAGGGGTGAAGAACTCGTATATAGCACGTGCACAACGCTTTTTACATTCAACACAACCTAATTTCCCGCTCCTACAATCAGTTTCTATCTGACCTATTTCGTCCTTGTTAACTAAATTATGGTATGCGAAAACCACACAACCTTCAGGATGGCCGGGGTCACCCAGCCTTATCTTTTGGGGATCAGTGAATGCTTGGTATACTTTCTTTTCTATATCTTCGTAAGTATCCCGTATGAGGATTGCATTTTGGAGTGATTTCGACATCTTACGTCCATCAATACCTGGCACCTTGGGGTGTTGGGAAAGTATAGGTTCAGGTACTGGGAACGTCTCACCATACAGGTGGTTGAAGCGCTTCGCAATTTCGCGTGCCAGCTCAATATGTGGTAACTGGTCCTGTCCCACGGGTACGCATTCTGCTTTGTAAATCAATATATCCGCAGCCTGTAGAACCGGATACCCTAACAATCCATAAGTTACATTGCCCTGTAGATTCATATCGCGTATCATTTCCTTAACTGTAGGGTTACGTTCGAGCCATGGCACAGGCACTAACATCGACAACAGTACATGTAACTCAGCGTGCTCCGGTACTAACGATTGTATGAAAATGGTTGCCTTCTCAGGTGACAGCCCGGCCGCTAGCCAATCCCTTGCCATCTCCAATTTATAATCCGGTAGTTCATCCGTATGTTGGTAATATGTGGTAAGTGCATGGTAATCGGCAATCTCAAAGTAACAATCATATTCGGACTGTAACCTTATCCAATTTACCAAACTGCCAAAATAATTACCCAAATGTATCATACCCGTAGACCTATAACCACTAAGAATTCGCTTCATCCTTCAAAAATAAAGATACACATATCATTGTCAAGAACGATACCATAACGATAAAATTCAGGTATTGACAAAAAGGATTGTATCGCTATTTTAGATAAGAATTTACTGTTTATTGACTGAAAATCTTTAAAAGATTGTAAGTTAAGCGCGATGAAAGTGAAGCACAAGGATATATTTTTAATTGAAGAGATTAGTAGGAGGTGAAATGGCGAAGGAGAAGTTTGTACGTACCAAGCCACATGTTAACATAGGTACTATCGGGCACGTTGACCATGGTAAGACTACATTGAGTTCAGCTATCACTATGTGTTTAGCTTCCAAAGGTTACGCTCAGTACATAACGGTTGACGCTATAGATAAAGCACCTGAGGAGAAAGCGCGTGGCCTAACAATACAGTTGTGGCATGGTGAGTTTGAAACCGACAAACGTCACTATGCATTGATAGACTGTCCAGGACACGCGGACTACATTAAGAACATGATAACAGGTGCGGCACAGATGGACGGTGCAATACTCGTTGTATCAGCCCCCGATAGTGTTATGCCACAGACACGTGAACACGTATTATTGGCACGCCAGGTGAACGTTCCCGCTATGGTGGTATTCATCAACAAAACGGATCAGGTACCCGATCCTGAGTTGCTCGACCTTGTTGAGATGGAGGTACGCGAGCTGCTCAACAAGTATGAATTCCCAGGCGATGAGGTACCGGTTATCAGGGGGAGTGCACTGAAGTGTCTCGAGTCTGGCGATCCAAACTCTGACGCTTGTAAGGCTATTTGGGAGTTACTCGATGCAGTGGATAATTACATACCAGAACCCGTACGTGAGGTAGATAAGCCATTCCTGATGCCTATTGAAGATATATTCTCTATAACCGGTCGTGGTACAGTAGTAACAGGTAAAGTGGAGCGTGGTGTCTTAAGACCAGGTGACGAAGTTGAGATTGTTGGCTTCCGTCCTACTCAGAAAACGGTTGCAGTGTCGATCGAGATGTTCCGAAAAGTGCTCGATGAAGCCCAACCCGGTGACAACATAGGTGTGTTACTACGTGGTATCAAGAAGGAAGAAGTTGAACGTGGTCAGGTACTTGCAGCACCTGGCACTATAACACCTCATAAAAGGTTCAAAGGTCAGATCTATGCATTGACAAAAGAGGAAGGAGGTCGGCACACACCGTTCTTCGTGGGTTATGCACCACAATTCTACTTCAGGACGCTCGATGTTACAGGTAAAATTGTTGGCTTACCAGAGGGCGTAGATATGGTGATGCCAGGTGACAACGTCGAGATAGAAGCTGAACTCATATATCCAGTGGCTATGGAAGAAGGGTTAAGATTCGCTATACGTGAAGGTGGCAAGACCGTAGGTGCGGGTGTTGTTACGAAGATAGTAGAGTGATGGCAAGGATACGAATAAAACTCAAAAGTTACGATCATGTGTTATTAGATAAGGCATGTCGTGAACTCGTAGAGTCAATGAAGAATACAGGAGCAGAGATATCTGGTCCCATACCGTTACCAACAAAACGTACGGTAGTTACGGTGCTGCGTTCACCTCATATTAATAAGCGATCACGTGAACAGTTTGAACTCCGTATACACAAGAGACTCATTGAAATAAAACGATTCACCACCAGAACCAGGGAGGTACTGCAACGTCTTAATTTACCTGCCGGTGTAGAGGCTGAGATCAAGGTGTAAAACACGATGGTAGGACTAATAGGGAGAAAGATAGGGATGTCGCAACTTTTTCGTGAAAACGGTGAAGTAGTCCCTGTAACCGTTATAGAGGCGGGTCCGTGCCCCGTTATCGATATACGGACGGAAGAAAAACATGGCTATCGTGCGGTAGTTTTGGGATTCGGTATTAAAAAGTCGCCCAATAAGCCATACGCCGGTATTTTTCAAAGGATAAAGAAGATACGACCGGATGCCCCAGATATTCCGCCTACACAAGTGCTACGTGAGATACGCGACTTCAACGGCAACGTAAAGATAGGAGATCTTGTGGATGTTTCCATTTTCAAACCCGGTATGAAGGTCGATGTCACTGGGTATACAAAAGGACGTGGCTTCGCCGGTGTTATGAAACGCTATGGGTTTGCAGGTGGCCCTGATTCACATGGTTCGAAATTCCATCGTCGACCGGGTTCGATAGGCACCAGCAAGACGCCGAGCCGTGTACTCAAAGGCAAAAAGATGCCGGGCAGATATGGATGTGACAAACAAACTGTACTGGGGTTAGAAGTTGTAAAAGTCGATACAGAGCGTAATCTGCTATTTGTGAAAGGTTCAGTACCTGGGCCACGTGGTGGTTACCTCATAATACGTAGTCATAAAGGTGGTGAAAGAGATGGAGGTTAAAGTTTACTCAACAACTGGCGATATTGTGGGGAAAACTGAGCTACCTGATGAGATATTCCGTCACCCTATACGACCTGTTACAGTTGCTGAAGCTATAAGGATGTACGAGATGAACCAACACCAGTTTACTGCCTGTAAGAAGACCCGCGGTGAAGTAAGCGGTAGTGGTAGAAAACCGTGGCCTCAAAAGCATACAGGGAGAGCACGTCAGGGTAGTATCAGGGCGCCCCACTGGCGTGGTGGTGGTGTAGCTTTTGGCCCCAAACCTCGCAATGTCCATTATAGGTTGCCACAAAAGAAGCTACGCATAGCATTGCTGTCGGTACTTTCACAGCGTGCAAGTGAAGGCCGTATAATGGTGATAGATGATATACCTATTACTTATCCAAAAACAAAGGAATTTGTGAAAATACTAAAGAATCTCGGTTGGAACGAAGAACACCCGGAACGCTACCTGTTTGTGGTAGATAAAATCGACGAGGCCGTATTTCGATCGATGCGTAACCTACGTAAGGTGGACATGCGTGAGGCATATAAAATTAATGCTTTCGATGTGTTACTAGCTAAAAGGATTATCTTCACACTTAAAGGGCTAGAAGCCCTCAAGGCTAGGTTGCTGGAGAAACGAGCTGCAATGGTGGGGGCTGAAGAATGAGGGATCCAAGGGATATAATTCTGGAACCGATACTCACGGAGAAGGCAGACTTCTTGCGCCGCAAGCATAATATGTATACTTTTAAAGTAGCGATGGATGCAACTAAACCAGAGATCAAGCGTGCTGTGGAGCAACTTTTTGAGGTACATGTGGAACGTGTGCGTACGCAAATAGTCAAGGGTAAACCACGTCGAAGATGGGGCAGAGTAATCGGTAGGAGAGCCAATTGGAAAAAGGCCATTTGTAAGCTACGCGAAGGTGAAACTATACCCATCTTCGAGATGGGTGGAGGTAAATGAGATGGGAGTTAGAAAATTGAAACCCGTCACACCCGGGCAGCGACAACAGGTGGTGGATGACTTTAGTGATATAACGAAGGAGGAACCTGAGAAAAGTCTCACAATAACGCTCAAACGTACTGGTGGTAGGAACAATCAAGGTCGTATTACTGCACCTCATAGGGGTGGTGGCACAAAACGCAAGTATAGGGTTATAGACTTTAAGCGACACGATAAGACAGGAGTAAAAGCTAAAGTGCTAAGCATAGAATACGATCCCTATCGATCAGCCCGTATCGCACTACTTGAATACGAAGATGGCGAACGTCGCTACATTATAGCACCGCTGGGTTTACAGGTAGGTGACGAAGTGATGGCTGGACCAGACGCCCCCATAAGGGTGGGTAATGCATTACCCTTAGCTAACATACCTGAGGGTATAAAAATACATAATGTTGAGTTACAACCCGGTAAGGGGGGACAAATTGTGCGAGCTGCAGGCTCGTCTGCTACCATACTTGCAAAGGAAGGCGATTATGCATTCGTGAAGTTGCCATCGGGTGAGGTACGTAAGATACATCTCTCATGCTATGCTACAATAGGGCAGGTGAGCAATCCCGACCATGACTCCATTGTGTTAGGTAAAGCTGGTAAAATGCGATGGCTGGGTCGTCGCCCCCATACACGTGGTGTGGCTATGAACCCAGTCGATCATCCGCTGGGTGGTGGCGAAGGTAGAGGTAAAGGTAACCGACCGCCTGTTTCACGTACCGGAGTGTTAGCAAAAGGTGGTAAGACACGTAACCCCAGGAAACCTTCAAGCAAGTTTATAGTACAGCCACGTGCCAAGAAGAGGAAGGGTCGCTGATGGGTAGATCAAGTAAGAAAGGTCCATACGTGGATATGAAGTTACTCCGCAAGATACGCGAACTCGATGTAACTAAGGAACGTAGAATAATAAATACCTATTCGCGCGATTGCACTATAATACCGGATTTTGTTGGCCACACAATCGGTGTACATAATGGGAAAACATTTGTCCCTGTGTATATAACTGAGGAGATGGTAGGTCATAAACTGGGTGAGTTTGCACCTACTACGATATTCCGTGGCCACGGTGGCAAAAAAGCCAAACGTGCTATGCGCAAGAAGAAAGGATGATGGAAAAACTATCAGTGGTGGAAGGTATTGCTAGACAGCGCTACTTGAGAGTATCGCCACGTAAGTTGCATAAGCTGGCGAAACAATTTGTAGGTAAGAGGGTCGATGAAGCTTTATCGATGTTGGAACATTTTCCAGGTAAGCGTGCCACAATCCTGTACAAGGCTATTAAATCGGCTGCAGCTAATGCGCGCCAAAAGGTAGCACCCGATCCTTTACCAGATGAAGAACTCTATATACATCAGTTGAAGGTAGATCGTGCGCTTATACTCAAGCGGTGGGAATTTCGTGCACGTGGTCGTGCAGATATTAGAAGGACACGTTGGAGCCATTTAACCGTTAAAGTAAGTAACGAAGAACCGGAGACATAATGGGCAGAAAAGTACACCCATTTGGATTTAGGCTCGGTTTTAATAAAGTTTGGAGGTCACGCGGGTTGGTTAAAAACTTACCCGAACTTATAATAACGGACTATAATATACGACGTTATATTAGGGAGAGATTTGCCGAAGCCGATATAGCGGATATCGAGATAGAGCATGTAGGTGATTGGATAAGAGTATTTATAAAGACTGCACGTCCAGCCATAATTATAGGTAGGGGCGGTAGAGAGATAAACAAGCTACGCCAAGAGTTAGAACTTATGACATCTAAGAAGATAGAGATAGAGATCATCGAGGTGGAAAATCCTGCACTTGAGGCATCACTTGTGGCTCAGAGGATCGCAAGGCAGTTGGAACAACGTGTTTCGCACCGACGTGCAATGAAACGTGCCATCATGGATGGTATGCGGGCAGGTGCTAAGGGTATAAAGATTAGATGTAGTGGTAGATTGATGGGAGCTGAAATAGCACGTAGTGAGTGGTATCTTCAGGGTCGTATGCCACTTAATACATTACGTGCAGATATAGACTACGCCCAGGAGACAGCTATCACGCGTGCCGGTACGATAGGTGTTAAGGTATGGATTTATAAAGGGGATAAACCCAAGATGAAAGCTGAGACGAGAAATGTTACAACCTAAGCGTTGGAAGTACCGCAAACAACAACGTGGGAGGTTAAAGGGTAGGTCAAAAGGAGCCACTACGCTTGCTTTTGGCGATTATGGGTTACAGGCACTCGAGCCTGCATGGATTACTGCACAACAGATAGAAGCAGCCCGTGTCGCCATAGGACGTGCTGTAAAGAAGGGTGGCAAATTATGGATCAGAATATTTCCTGATAAGCCTATAACAAAGAAGCCCGCCGAAACTCGTATGGGTAAAGGTAAAGGCGATGTGGCAGGTTACGTAGCGGTGGTGAAACCTGGTCGCATAATGTTCGAACTGGCAGGCGTTAAGGAATCACTTGCGTACGAGGCGTTGAGGCTTGCTGGCCATAAGTTACCTATTAAAACAAGAATAGTGACAAGGGAGATGCTATGAAAGCGGCTGAATTACGCCAAATGACAACCGAGGAGCTACTGAACCATCTTAATAACCTCAAAGAAGAGCTATTTATGTTGAGAATGCGCAAGCGATTCGAACAGCTTCCTAACCCTTTACGGATAAGGGTGTTGAGAAGAGAGATAGCACGTACACTGACAGTATTGCGTGAGCGAGGGATTAAACTATGAAGAAAAGGTTTGAAGGTCGTGTAGTAAGTGATAAGATGCAAAAGACAGTAGTTGTACAGATTGAACGCCGTGTGATGCATCCACTTTACAAAAAGTACATAACGAAACGTAAAAAGTTGGCCTGCCATGATCCCAAGGAGATAGCGCGTGAAGGCGATTGGGTACTAATAGAGGAGTGCCGTCCTATTAGCAAAACGAAGCATTTCCGAGTAGTGAAGGTATTACGACGTGCAGCTGAGGAGGCACCCGAACCTGAAGAGATATCCGAAATCAGTGAGGAGATATCGGAGGAGTAATGATCCAGGAACAGACACGCCTCGTAGTGACAGACAATACTGGTGCAAAGGAAGCAATGTGTATAAAGGTATTAGGAGGTACACGTAGAAAATATGCACATGTGGGTGATGTGATAGTGGTAGTTATAAAGGAAGCCACACCACGTTCGGAGATGAAGGAAGGTACAATAAAAAGGGCAGTGGTTGTGCGTACCAAAAAAGAGTATAGGCGTAAGGACGGTAGCTATATTAGATTCGATGATAACGCATGCGTATTGATAAACAGGGAAGGCGACCCCGTGGGTACACGTATATTCGGTCCTGTAGCTAGGGAACTCCGTGAAAGGAAGTTTATGCGAATTGTTTCATTAGCGAGTGAGGTTGTATAATGCGCAAGATTAAGAAAGGCGATATCGTCGAGGTGATCACTGGTAAGGATAGAGGCAAACAAGGGAAGGTGCTTAAGGTGTTCCCAGAGACTTCACGCATAATAGTCGAAGGGGTAAACTTCCAGAAGAAACACTATCGTGCACGTAGAGCGGGTGAACAATCTCAGATTATAACACGTGAGGGCCCGATTCATATTTCGAATGTGAAATTGGTTTGCCCCAAATGTGGCCAACCGACTAGGGTAGGTTTTAAGATGGTAGGAGACCGTAAGTTAAGGTATTGCAAAAAATGTCAGGAGCTAGTAGATGAGTAAAGAAGTTAAGAAAGAAGTTGAACAGGGAAAATACGTACCGAGGTTGAAAGAACTCTACATGAAAAAGGTGCGCCCGGAACTTATGAAACGCATGGGATACAAAAACATTTGGCAAGTACCGAGGCTTGTTAAGATCGTTATAAACAGTGCAGTAGGAGAGGCAGTTCGTGATCCTACATACATAACGGAAGCTGAACAGACACTTGCTAAAATTACCGGTCAAAAACCCATAATTGTAAAAGCAAAACGTAATGTATCAGCATTTGGCTTAAGGAAAGGCAAGCCTATCGCAGCAAAGGTTACACTACGGGGTGACCGCATGTATGAGTTTCTCGATCGCTTCATAACGTTTGCAGCACCCCGGATACGTGATTTTAGAGGGTTTGATCCAGATTCTTTTGATGGACGTGGTAATTACTCTGTAGGTATAAGTGAGCAACTTATTTTTCCAGAAATAAAATATGACGAAGTGAAACATGTTATAGGTATGGACATAACGATAGTGACAACAGCCGAAACTGACGAGGAGGCACGCGCATTACTTGAGAGTTTGGGCTTCCCATTTAGAAGGAGGTAGTATGGCAAAAAAGAGTTGGATGGTTAAACAGAAAAAAGAACCCAAATATTCGACCCGAAAGTACAACCGATGTCCAGTTTGTGGACGTGCACGCGCGTATCTGACCAAATTCGGATTGTGTCGAATATGTTTTAAGAAGTTTGCACTTGAAGGCTATATTCCTGGTGTTAAAAAGGCAAGTTGGTGATGGGCAACGTAACCGATCCCATTGCAGATATGTTGACCAGAATACGTAATGCACTGATGGCGGATCATAAGGAGGTGTTAATACCAGCATCAAAAGTGAAGATCGGTATAGCCGATGTACTTAAGAGGGAAGGCTACATACAGGATTATGAAGTGATACCGGACAACAAACAAGGTAAGATACGCATAATATTCAAACGCAACCCTAACCCACTTGTGGCACTTGTTCGTGTGAGCAAACCCGGCAGAAGGATATATGTCTCAGCTAAGAAGATACCACGTGTGAAGGGCGGTTTGGGTATATGCATATTGTCGACACCCATGGGTGTACTATCGGATAATGAAGCACGTAAGAAAAATGTTGGTGGTGAGTTACTGGCGATGGTCTGGTAGGAGGTGTGATGTCAAAGATTGGCAAGAAACCCATTTTATTGCCTGAAAACGTAAAGGTTGAAATAAGGGAAAATGCCGTAGAAGTGGTGGGGCCAAAAGGTAAGCTTGTACTTGAATTTCCTAACTATTTACAGATTGTAAAAGAAGACGGTAAGCTCCTCGTACGTGCTGTAGAAGATAAGAAGGCATATCGTAGGATGTGGGGCACCATACGTGCACATCTGAATAATATGGTGAAGGGCGTTACGGAAGGATTTACCAAAACCTTAATTTTACGTGGACGCGGTTACGAGATGAGTAAAGAGGGTAATAGGCTTAAGATTATGGTGGGGTTTTCGCGCCCTGTGTATGTAGATATACCGGATGATATAGAGGTGGAGTTACCAGATCCACAGAAACTCATTGTCAAAGGTATCGACAAACAAAAAGTAGGTAACTTTGCTGCTAAAATACGCGCTATAAAGCCAGCAAAGAAATTTCCATATGTACCTAAGGGTATGACAATGCCGAAAGGTTTTTATTACGAAGGTGAGCATGTACGTGTTAAAGCAGGTAAGAAAGGGCAGGTTGGCGGCAAATGAAGCGCTTAGCCGGTAGGGCAAAACGTCACAAACGTGTAAGACGCAAAATAAGTGGTACTCCTGAACGTCCACGTCTATGTGTGTTCAGGAGTCTCAAACACATATATGCGCAGATAATCGATGACACAATAGGGCATACACTTGTAGCTGCCTCTACGTTAGAGATACCTAAGGAACAGCTGGCTGGTAAGACTAAAGTTGAACAAGCATATATGGTAGGTAAATTAATTGCCGAGAAAGCACTCAAAAAGGGTATAACAAAGGTGGTTTTCGATCGCGGCGGTTACAAATATCATGGTAGGGTGAAGGCGCTTGCTGAAGGTGCAAGGGAAGGTGGCCTTCTATTTTAAGGAGGTATACAATGAAGGAGAGCGAAATTTTGTCTCAGATAGAAAAAGAGGGTGCATTGGAGGAGAGGGTGCTCGCTATCCGACGGGTGACCAAAGTTATAACAGGTGGTAAAAGGTTACGTTTCTCAGTACTTTGCGCAGTAGGTGATAGGGCCGGTCGTGTAGGTGTAGCACTTGCCAAGGCTCCAGAAGTTGCTGATGGTATACAGAAATGTTTCAGACAGGCACGGAAAAACATGTTCCGTGTGAAAGTGGTGAATGATACGATTCCACATGAGGTGATGGTGAAATTTAAGGCAAGTAAAATGTTACTTAAACCAGCAGCCCCCGGTACGGGTGTGATAGCTTGTGAACCCGTACGTGCGGTGTTGGAGCTTGCTGGCATTAAAAACATATTGACAAAATCTTTGGGCTCGAACAATGTAATAAACATGATACAAGCTACGGTAAAAGCACTTAAGGAGCTACGTACTTACGAAGAAGTGATGCGTGCACGAGGTAAAATGAAATGAAGGCATTAAAAATAACGCAGATAAGGAGTGCTATAGGGAGGCCGAAGAAGCAGAAGCTTACCCTCCTAGCGTTAGGATTGCGTAGGAGGGAAGCTACAGTCATACATCGTGACACACCACAGATTAGGGGTATGATCGAGAAGGTGAAGCATCTTGTTAAGGTTGAAGAGATAGAATTACCGGAGGCAAAATGATCGAATTGAATAACTTGCCTAAATTAACTAAGAAGCGCAAAAGAGTAGGACGTGGACCCGGTTGCCATGGTACCACTGCAGGACGTGGTACAAAGGGCCAAAAAGCGCGTAGCCAGGTACATCCTGAGTTTGAAGGTGGCCAGATGCCACTCATTAGGAGATTGCCGAAGCGTGGATTCAAAAACATAGGGCGTGTAGAATACGAAATTGTAAATGTAAAGCAACTCAATATATTTCCGGATGGTACACGGGTTACCCCTGAGAAACTGAAACAGGCGGGTCTATACAAAGGTAAGTTACCCTTAAAGATATTAGGTGATGGCGAACTCCTGCGGCAATTGACAGTTGTAGCGCATAAGTTTAGCAAAAAAGCGAAAGAAGAAATAGAAAAGATGGGTGGTCAGATAGAAATACTTGAGTGATGTTTGGCAGATTTCGTGACATATTTAAGATACCGGATCTGCGAAATAGAATACTCTTTACGCTTGCGTTACTTGCAGTTTATAGATTGGGTGGCCACATCCCATTACCGGGGGTGGATACCAAAGCGCTGCTAAGCTTCTTTGCCGGTGCGAGAGGTACAATACTTGGGTTGTACGACATCTTTGTAGGTGGTAACCTTGCTAACGGCACGATATTTGGACTTGGTATAATGCCGTATATCAGTGCCTCCATTATATTACAGTTGTTGGGTGCGGCAGTACCTTACTTCCAGAAGTTGATGAGAGAAGGTGAAGAAGGTAGACGTAAAATCACCCAGTACACACGTTACCTTACAGTAGCTATAAGCACTTTACAGGGGTTTGGGATAGCAGTGATGTTAGAGAACCTTCGTGCCCCTAGTGGTGTAGTGGTAGTGAACCCTGGGCTTAGATTTAAATTCTTAACAGTGCTCACACTTGTTGCGGGTACAATATTTATAATGTGGTTAGGTGAGCTCATCACCGAACGTGGCATCGGAAACGGTATTTCACTCATAATAATGGTGGGAATTATTGCAAGGTTTCCAAACTATTTCATCCGGATGTTACAGATGGTAAGGGTGGGGTTAAGTCCGGTGGCCGTGTTTGTGGTGTTAGCGACGTTCTTCTTCTTCACGTTAGCGCTTGTGTGGGTGACACAAGCACAACGCCGTATACCGGTACAGTACGCACAACGTGTGGTGGGCAGAAGGATATACGGGGGAAGGAGCACACATATACCATTAACGATGAACACGGCAGGCGTTATCCCTATAATTTTCGCACAATCTGCACTTATGTTACCAGCAACGATGGCACGCTTCTTTTCTGCCAACCCTATTGCACAGGAAGTGGTCAACATCTTCAACCCACAAAGTTGGATCTATAACCTATTTTACACAGGGTTAATAGTGTTCTTCGCATACTTCTACACAGCTATAGTAATAAATCCGCAAGATTTGGCCGATAATCTAAAACGTTATGGCGGATTCATACCCGGAGTACGACCGGGCGAGAAGACTGCTCAATATATAGACCATATTCTCACACGTATAACATTACCGGGTGCACTATTCTTCGCATTTGCAGCTATAGTACCAACCTACATAACAACTAGACTTAATGTACCGTTCTACTTCGGGGGTACCTCACTCATAATTGTGGTGGGTGTTGCACTCGATACTTTACGTCAGATAGAGGCACACCTTGTTATGCGTCACTATGAGGGTTTCTTACACAGGGGTAGAATAAGAGGTAGACGCGGATGAACATCATCATCTTAGGACCACCGGGTGTAGGTAAAGGTACACAGGCAGTAAGGTTGGCACAAATGGGCTGGATACATATTTCCACTGGCGATATACTACGTGAGAGCATAGAAAAAGGTGACGCACTTGGCAATAAAATAGCACAATACGTACATAGGGGTGAACTGGTTCCCGATCACCTAATTGTGGAGGTACTCAAGCAAAAACTACAGGAGGTCGATCGCAATTCCAACATCATCTTGGACGGCTTTCCGCGCAATGTTGAGCAGGCCAAGGCACTTGAAGGGTTGATTAAAGTAGATAAAGTGTTATATTTAAAATGTAACGACGAGCAGATCATTAAAAGGTTAACTGCAAGACGAATATGTCCACAGTGCGGTGAGGTTTATAATATTATTACTAAACCACCCAGTGATAATATGAAATGTGATAAATGTGGGAGTTCGCTTACACAACGGGAAGACGATCGTGAGGATGTGATACGTAAACGGTTGGATGTATATTACCGTGAAACTGCACCGTTGGTTGAGTATTATCGAAGAAATGGGCTACTGGAAGAGATAGATGCAACTGGTACAATAGATGAAGTTTTTGCCCAAATTCGTGAAAAAATAGAAGAATGGGCAAAAAGAAAATGATACAAATGGAAGGTACGGTCAAAGAAGTATTGAAGGGTGGACTATTTCGTGTAGTGCTCGATAATGGATTGGAGGTGCTTGCCCATAGCTCCGGTAAAATGCGCATGCATTTTATTAGAATCGTGGAAGGTGACCGCGTACGGGTTGAACTTAGCCCTTATGATTTAACACGTGGCCGTATTATATACAGATTTTGAGGAGGTAAAATGAAAGTGAAAGCTTCCGTTAAAAAGCGTTGTAGGGATTGCAAGATCGTGCGCAGGAAAGGTATCGTCCGAGTAATATGTAAAAAGAATCCAAAACATAACCAAAGGCAGGGCTAATGGCACGTATAGCAGGACGTGATCTGCCACCAAACAAGAGGATAGAGGTTGCGCTCACTTATATCTACGGGATTGGATTGTCACGTTCACGTAAAATACTGGAAGCTACGGGAGTGGATCCTGACAAAAGGGTGAAAGATTTAACCGAAAAGGAGATAGAATTATTACGTAAGGAGATAGAAGGTAAATACAAAGTTGAAGGTGCACTACGTGCAGAGATAAGGGATAACATTAAAAGACTAATAGCGATAAGGTGTTGGCGTGGCTTAAGGCATGAAGCTGGCTTACCGGTGCGGGGACAACGTACCCGGACAAACGCACGTACCCGCAAGGGGCCACGAGGTGCACAAATAGGTAAACGTAAAAAGAGCTAATAGGAGATAAAATGGCACGACGTGGTGGAACCAAAAGGTTAAAAAAGGTGCCGGTTGAAGGCATAGTGCATATCCATACCACTTTTAACAACACGATAGTAACGGTTACAGATAAGGAAGGTAACGTAATAACATGGGCAAGCGGCGGCACCATAGGGTATAAGGGGACAAAGAAGGGTACACCATTTGCAGCTGGATTAGCAGCGCGTGAGGTTGCACGCAAGGTATATGATGCAGGTATGCGACGCGTGGAAATATGGATAAAGGGGCCAGGTCCTGGTCGAGAGACGGCAGTCCGTGCAATACATGGTGAAGGACTTGAGGTTACTGCTATAAGAGATAAAACCCCTATACCACATAACGGATGTAGACCACCTAAAAAACGGAGAGTGTAATGGCAAGATATACTGGACCAAAATGTCGTCTATGTAGGCGTGAGGGTGTCAAGTTATATCTTAAAGGCGACAAATGTTATAGTGAGAAGTGTCCACTTGAGCGCCGTAGACCCGGTCCACCGGGTGAGCGTCCCAAGAAGCTCATAAAGAAACCTACCGGTTATGCGTTACATTTGCGTGAGAAACAGAAGGTACGCCGCCACTACATGGTGTCAGAGACACAGTTTAGACGTTACTTTGAGATGGCAGAAAGGATGGAGGGCGATACGGGTGAACTACTCTTCCAGCTACTTGAGAGACGACTCGATAATGTAGTGTATAGGCTTAAATGGGCACCTTCACGTGTAGCAGCACGGCAGCTGGTAGCCCATCGACACGTATTGGTTAACGGAAGAAGAGTTAGCATACCTTCAATACTTGTACGTGTGGGAGATAAGATTGAGTTACATCCCGATAGTAGAGATATACAACCGGTACAGTTGGGATTGAAACAGGATCGTGAGATACCAAGTTGGTTGCAGCTTGACGGTGATCAGTTCACTGCAAAAGTGGTGGCATTACCTACGCTTGCAAATGTGGATATACCTGTCAATCCAGGTATGATAATCGAATTCTATTCTAAATAATTGGGGGGTACATGAAGTTTGTAAGATATAAATTACCGGAGAAAATCGAGATCCTTGAGCATACTCCATTCTATGGTAAGTTTCTGTTTACACCACTTGAAAAAGGCATGGGTTGGGCGATAGGTAATGCCTTAAGGAGGGTGCTTTTATCGTCAATACCTGGAGCGGCCATAACTGCGTTACGGATCGATGGCGTATGGCATGAATTCTCGTCCCTCGAAAATATACGTGAAGATGTACCCGAAATCATACTTAACCTTAAGAAGGTAAAGTTAAAGCTGACGGAGGTCTTCGAGACCACATTGAGACTGGAGGTACAGAAGAAAGGTGAAGTGAGGGCTAAGGATTTAAAAGGTGATCATCATGTGGAGATCGTGAATCCCGACCAGTATCTATTTACGATAGTTGAAGATCTCGAACGTCCGTTACGAATGGAGATGGAGGTGACTACTGGTCGAGGTTATACACCGCTCGAGTATCTGAGGCGTAAGAATGCACCCGTGGGTACTATATTTATGGATGGATTGTATTCACCTGTTACAAGGGTGACCTTTGAGGTTGGTGCTACACGTGTGGAGGAACGTGTGGACTATGATGAATTAACCATGGAGATATGGACTGATGGTAGGGTTGACCCCAAATCAGCGCTCGTAGCGGCAAGCAAGTTGCTCATATTGCATATGGAAAGGATATCAGAACTTGAAGCTGTGCCGGTTGAACTCGTGAAAGGGCTCACAAAGGAAGAAGAGGAATTTTTACGTAAGATACAACAACCTATTGATGCGCTCAAGGATATGATAAGCTCACGTACTCTGAAAGCACTCAAAGATGCAGGGATTGAAACCGTTAGTGACCTTATACAGTATTCTGAGGAGGAGATTTACCAAATACCAAACATTGGACGTAAGTCGATTGACCAATTGAAGACAGCGCTGGGTATGTTAAATCTTGCCCTCGGTATGCAACTTGAGGAGAAGTTCAAAAAATACACAATAGAGAGGTAACATGCGTCACAAAGTGAAGCGTATCAAATTAAGTCGTGACCTCGACCATAAGCGTGCTTTATTACGTAACCTCGTAGCTGCATTGTTCACACATAAAGCTATTGTTACCACAGAGGCGAAGGCACATGCTGCACGCTCACTTGCGGAGCGTTTGATACATATCGCTAAGAGGGGAGATCTCGCTGCCCGTAGAGAAGTGTTGGCGAGGTTGCCACAGCCGGATGTTGTGAGGCACCTTTTTGATGTTATAGTACCAAAAGTACGCGAAAGAGAGGGAGGATACACTCAGATACTACACTATGGGATAAGGAAAAGCGATGGTGCACGTCTTGTCCTGTGGAAGTTGACCGACTTCGAGAAAGAGGTGACAACCAAACCAGAAGAAAAATCTACCAAACAGGGAGCATAATGCGGAGGATTGCATCTATCCTATTTTTGCTTTGGGTAGGTTCGTTATTTGCGGAAGTAAAGATCGGGTTCATTAACTCACAGAAAATACTGGATGGATATCGTGGCAAAGAAACATTATTGAACGAATACAATAGACGTAAGCAAGAATGGGAGGCAAAAGCACAACAGATGCAAACCGAAATACGCGATCTGTATAATGCCTTAGAAGAGCAGCGTGCAATGCTATCCGAAGAGGCGTTTGATAGGAGGCTTTCCGAAATTCGTCAGAAGGAAGCCGAATATCAACAATTTTTACAGGAAGTGTTTGCCCCGGGAGGTAAACTCGAACAACTCTATAGCGAGGTGATGGACCCCTTCATACGTAGGGTGAAGGAGATAACTCAGAGAATAGCACAGGAAGAAGGCTATACTGTGATACTCGATCTTGCCAGCGGTATGGTACTTTACTATGATGAGAAAGACGACCTTACTCAGAAGGTGCTCAACGAACTAAATGCGGAGTTTATACAGGCTGAGATAGATACGACACCATCGTTGCTCGGTAGACCACGTTTCTGGGTGTTTAAGTTTAAAGAGCTGGACGATGAAAGTAAGCGATTGGGGTTAGGCAGTAAGATGGCAAGCTTCATGAAGGCCGCTATTGCAGTTATCGGTGAATACGAAATAGCTGAGGGAGATCGTATCAAAAGCGCAGTAGGGGATGCAGGACTTGTAGGTAAGAGGGAAGAAGACTTCGATTTCCACGATGCACTGGAGGTGGGTAGGTTGGTGCCGCTCGATCTGGTCATTATTGGTGAAGTTAGTACATCAGGAGGTGTGGTTACCGGTAAATGTAAGGTTATAAGTGTAAAAGAGGAGGCTGTGATAAGTGAGGTTGAGGAGACCGTGACGGGTACCTCTGAGGAGGCTATAAAGACGCTCGTCTCGAAGATGGTGGAGAAGATACAATTTCCATGAAAGTAAAGGATATAGCGGATATATTGGATGGTGAAGTAGATGGTGACACCGAGCGCGAGATCAAAGATATAGCACCTGTTGACGAAGTCGACGAAAATACGATCGCTGTGTTACGGGGGGAAGAAGATTGGTATAAAATTAAAAAGAAGGCGGGTGCTGTAATAATCCCACATAATGTAGTGCCAGATCGCAAGTTAAGCTATAGTTTCATAAGAGTTAAAAATACAGAAGTGGCTTTTGTACGTCTCGTTGAGTTATTTTATCCAAGAGAGGTACCGCAACCCTCCATAAGCCCAATGGCATACTTAGGCGATGTTAAGTTAGGCAAAAATGTGTACATAGGCGCATATACGTGGATAGGGGATGCGGTTGAAATAGGTGATTGTACTGTTATATATCCACTCGTGTACATTGCAGGGGGTACTAAGATAGGAGCTAACACTATAATATACCCAGGTGTTGTGATCTATCCACGTGTTACAATAGGGTCGAATGTCGTGATACATAGTGGTACGATTATCGGTGGCCCCGGTTTTGGCTACGTAAGGTGTGAAGATGGGTGGTTACATATACCACAGGTTGGTGGTGTAGTTATCGAGGATGACGTTCATATAGGGGCAAACGTCACCATAGATAGTGGGACGTTACGACCTACTCGTATCGGTAAGGGGGTTAAGATCGATAACCTTGTCCAAATTGCACATAATGTGAAGATAGGTGAGAATACAGTTATTGCGGCACAAACCGGTATTGCGGGTAGCTCGGAGCTCGGCAACTGGGTGGTATTAGGGGGACAAGTGGGTATCACTGACCATGTGAAGTTAGGCGACGGTGTTATGGTAGCTGCACAGTCGGGTGTTACAAAAAGTGCACCACCGAATACTAAACTGTTCGGTTACCCCGCACGTGAATATAATAAAGCGCGACGCACCTATGCGATATTGTTTGAACTACCCCAAATTGCACGTAAAGTGAAAGAACTGGAGAAACGGTTAAAAGAACGAGAGATATGAAGATCTTCACACCACTCGAACAAAAGCTTCTACTTATATTGCTGGCGGGTGTATTCATAGGGGTTGTAGTGTATTGGTTAAAGTTAAAGGAAAGCCCAATAGTGAGCGAGTTCGTAATCGAAACCATTGGCACAGCTGTAGATACTATAAAAGAAGGTGAGCCAAATATCCATGTAATATCACAAAAGAAGGTTAACCTCAACACCGCCACATTTGAGGAACTGTTGAGGTTACCAGGTGTAGGCCCCGCTATTGCAAATGAGATCATAAAATATCGTGAGAAACACAAATTTACGAAGATAACAGATATAATGAAGGTACCGGGGATAGGTAAAAAGAAATTTGCAAGACTAAAAGATTTAATATGTGTAAATGAACGATAGATCCAAAGACACGAAGATAATCTGTAGGTGTGAAGATCTCACGGAGGATGAAATCATAAAATACATTGAACAAGGCTACCATACGCTCGAGGAGATAAAGAGAGCTTCACGCGCAGGCATGGGACACTGTCAGGGTAGGACCTGTCAAAGGTTGATTGCACAGATCATCAGCAAGAAACTCGGTATTCCACCGGAAAATATAAAACCACCTACAGCACGTCCACCTGTAAAACCTATACCTCTTAAAGTTATCTTAAACTTAAAACGTAAGAATACTGCATAGGATTAACGGCCCACACCGCTGTAGGTGAAGCCTAATTCTTTCATAACTTTGGGCTCAAGAAGGTTTGCTCCATCAATTATTATAGGAGTGGACATGCCCCCCTTAAGGCGTTGATAATCGAGTTGCTTAAATTCTTCCCATCCTACTAATAAGAGTAATAAATCTAAATTTTTGAATTCGTAAGGAGTAGTACAATACTCAATATCCGGGAGTATAATTTTGGCTTCATCCATGGCCATTGGATCGTAAGCTTTTATTAATGCACCCCCCTGTTTCAATAATTTTACTATCCTGACAGCGGGTGAGTTACGTATGTCTTTGGTGCCTGGTTTAAAAGCTAGCCCCAACACACCGATCGTTTTCCCATAAAGGATACCACCGAGCGCCTTCTTCACCTTCCACACTATAGACCGTATTTGCTCTTCGTTTCTTTCGAGTATGGACTTTAAAAAACGTGGCTCGTAATCATAGGATTGTGCCATGTGGATGAGCGCTTTCAAATCTTTTGTAAGACATGGCCCCCCAAACCCTATACCAGGGGAGAGGTATCCGTCGCCTAACCTGGGGTCATAGCTCAACCCTTTTATGATATTTTTGATATCAGCGCCTACTCTTTCCGAGATTGTAGCTATCTCATTTATAAACGATATGCGGGATGCAAGAAAGGCATTTGCTGCATACTTTATCATCTGTGCATCTATTGGTGAAGTTACAAGAACTGGTGTTGACAATGGTTTATAAAGTTGAGCTACAACCTGAGCCGCTTGCTTGTTGTCAGCCCCTATTACTACTCTGGAGGGGTTGAAAAAGTCATGGATTGCATTCCCTTCACGCAAGAATTCGGGGTTAACTACAAGGTCGAAATCTTTACCTTCCTTACATTTTTGGGACATTATGTTCCTTATGAGGTCGACACTTCCCACAGGAACAGTACTTTTTATCACGATGATTTTGTAATTATTTATCGATTCACTTAACCCATGTGCTACATCTATTATCTGAGAAAGATCAGCTTCCCCAGTATCTTTAGTTGGTGTACCTACAGCTACGAAAATGATGGAAGATGATGCAACTGCTTCCTTCAAGTCTACTGTGAAGGTGAGCCTATCTCGGTTTTTACGTAATAGCTGTTCCATACCTGCTTCATAAATAGGTGATATGCCGCGGTTTAATGTCTTGATCTTCTCATCATCAACGTCCACCCCGATAACTTTATGCCCTAACTCGGCAAACCCTACTGCTGTAGTAAGCCCTACATAACCCAACCCTATAACGCATAAGGTTTGGGATGTGGGACTGTGGTTCATAGTTGTACCTGCTTCAGCCAATCTCTGTTTTTCACATGCCACTCTACGGTCCTTTTTAATCCATCCTCTATACCTACCCGTGGTTGCCAACCCAAAAGCTTATTTGCCTTTGATATATCGGCCCAGCTTGCTTTCATATCTGCTATATGGAATGGTTTATGTTCTATTTTTGCTTTTTTGTTGAGAAACTTTTCAATTAACAAGATGATGTATTTCAAGGAGTAGGGTTTGTTACCACCACCTAGATTTATTATCTCATAACCCACGTTTTTAAGTGCTTTTATTGTGCCTTCAGCAATGTCATCCACATAAGTGAAGTCGCGGCTCTGCGAACCATCTCCAAATAGTTGAAGGGGTGCTCCTTCGTCTATCCATTTGATGAACCTAAATATACTCATATCAGGACGCCCAGCTGGTCCATAAACTGTGAAATATCTAAGAATGGATACATCAACCCCGTATAAAGAGTGGTAAGTATAGGATAAAACTTCTGCCGCTTTTTTCGATGCAGCATAAGGAGAGATAGGTGTGTTGACTGGTAAGTCCTCCTTAAACGGCATATTTTGACCCGCATATAGGGAAGATGTAGATGCTAGGACAAATTTCCCTATGTCAAAGTCTTTACAGAGTTCTAACAGGTTAAGTGTACCAAGCGTGTTGGTGGTGAAGTATACGTGTGGGTCTTCTACCGAAGCTCTTACACCAGCCCTTGCGGCTAAATTTATGACAGCATCGAATTTGTACTTCCGGAATAATGAGCGCAAAGCTTCGATATGTTCGATGTCAAGCTTATGGAACGTAAAATTGGCGAATCTTTCCAGTTGGCTCAACCGCCATTCCTTAAGTCTCACATCGTAGTGGTGATTTAGGTTGTCGATGCCAACCACTGTGTAACCGTATTCTAACAGCTTCTCGCAAGTTTTCCAACCTATAAAACCTGCCGCTCCTGTGACTAATATGGACCCCATATGATAGCCTCTAACCTCTAAGCCAGTTTAAGATATTAAACTATATTAATCGTCAAGTTAGATTGACTTTGCTGAAAACCTCATAAAATAAAAAAACAAATGGCCACGGAGAAGCTGAAGGTATGTATATTTAAAGGAGACAAAGTGAAGATAGAACTTCGGAAACCCCTTAAATTTGGTAATCAAAAGCTATGTGCCGGCATCTGGGAGATAAGGAGTGAAATGCTGAGTTCACCTCATATTGACTATTTTCTGGTAGTGGGTGAAGCTACCGAAAGGGATAGATTAGCGAGCGCAACAAAAGAGTTTGAAGCGCGTGGCTATTCATCAGGAGTGATCAAATGTAAAGGCATATGGTTTGCGGGTATAGGTCCGTTTCGGGTACCCGACCCGTTGCAGATATTGTCGCATCCTAGTGTGTACTTCTTTCCTGAGGTAAAACGTCCAGCTATAACCAATGTGATCGCCCGAAATATAAACAATGGTCGAACAGTGCAGTTACCTCGACACTTTTATGTATCACCGGAGGATCCGCTTGACCTCATTATACACAATAAAGTGGGCCGTGGTTTCCATTTTGAGTTTGAAGAGAAGCAGAGTTACGAAGGCGAGATCGAATTCACCGTTGGTTATGATGGTAAACTTCTTCTTATTAATCATGTAGAGCTCGAAAGGTATCTTGCGAGTGTGATATCGTCGGAGATGTTGGTATCACTTCCCATAGAAGCGTTGAAGGCACAAGCTGTGGCAGCCAGAAACTGGTTACTTACGGCGGCCGTCAAACACCATATAGGGGAGCCTTTTGATGTATGTAACGATGATCATTGCCAGGAATATCGCGGTATAAGGGATGAGAACAACATTGCCTATAAGGTGATAGATGAGACCTGCAGTGAGACGCTTTACTATAAAGGTAAACTTGTGGATACAAGGTTTGCGAAGGTATGTGGTGGTGTAACCGAGGAGTTTAATAACGTATGGGGTGAAACTTTTTACTCGTGTTCGGTATTTGATGGCCCTGGTACGTATGAAATGGATCTGCAAAAAGAGGATAATTTCAGGTTATGGATAGAACAGCCGCCACCCGCGTATTGCAATACACAGGGTGATACTGAGTATTTCGAATACGGCAGAAAGTACTTCAGGTGGTGCAAAACAATCGATCCATATGCATTGCGTGAGATTATTAACAACAAGACTGGCATAGATATAGGGTATCCCATACGGATCAGCCCCTTGAGACGTGGTAGATCTGGCCGTATATTACAGTTACAAATAAAGGGAGAAAAGGGGACCCTCGAGGTGGCGGGTGAGCTCAAAATACGAGCAATACTCTCACCCACATATTTACCAAGTTCCGCATTCTATGTGAAATATACCAAGCAACAGTTCATACTGAAAGGAGCAGGTTGGGGCCATGGGGTTGGATTGTGTCAGGTAGGAGCAGCTAGGTTAGCATCCATCGGATGGAATTACAGACAGATACTTTTACATTATTACCCAAATACGGAAGTTAGACAAATTCATGTCAAAAAGGAGGAAGGATGCGCGTCATAAAGGTAAAGGACTATGAGCGTTTATCTAAGTTGGCTGCTAAAATGGTGGCCACTCTGATACGAAAAAAGCCAGATGCAGTATTGGGGCTAGCTACCGGTAATACGCCGTTGGGTTTGTACCGTGAACTCATACGTATGCATAAAGAGGAGGGGCTCGACTTCTCGCGAGTGGTTACGTTTAACCTCGACGAGTACATAGGGCTACCTAAGAGCCATCCGCAGAGCTATCACTATTTCATGTGGGAAAATTTCTTCCACCATGTGAATATAAATCCATCCAACGTACATATACCAGATGGTAACGCTCTCGATATACGTCAACATTGTGACTGGTATGAAGCTCGTATACGTAAATTCGGTGGCATAGATCTACAGATATTGGGTATAGGGCGTGATGGTCACATAGGGTTTAATGAACCTGGGTCATCTTTAGGGTCACGTACCCGTATAAAGACATTGCTTGAAGTTACACGTAGAGATAATGCGAGATTCTTCGATGGCAAAATCGAAAATGTACCTAAATACGCAATCACCATGGGGATAGGTACGATTTTGGAGGCAAAGGCGATATTGTTGCTAGCGAGTGGTGAATCCAAAGCAGATGCGATTAAAAAGGCGGTGGAAGGGCCTATAACGGCGATGGTACCTGCGAGTGTGCTACAATTACATCGTGACACCACAGTTGTAGTAGATGAAGCAGCAGCTAAGTATCTGGAACTACCATGGGAAACAGAAGAGGACTACGAACGTGTGGAGTCACTCTTCGGTTGATATAACAGACGGAGTATGAGAATACCACCGATTATCATGGCGAGCAAACCAGTATAAAACCGCCATATAACTACGTAAAGGCCAAGAAGATGCGCAGGACATATGAAACGCCAAAGCCCGAACCCACCAGCTTCTGCTACACCACTTGATCCAGGTGTCGGTATAAAGAGCAACAAATATGCTAGTATTATTTGTATTACGAAGGTTGTAACAAAAGGTGGGTCAATGCCTAATCCTTTAAATAAGACATAGGGTATAGTAAAAAATACACAGCGTGCGAGGAGGGTTATGCCGAACGAAAGTAGGAAAAAGAGTTTACCATGGGTGAAGGTCTCTTTGATAGCAACTCGTAACTTTTGTAGCTCATTATATACACGGGAGAACTTGCCTCTTGCCCACCTTTTAGGCATAAAAAAGAACGCAATAAATAGTATTACAAGAAGCAGGACAATTATACCCACGTAACTGCCGGCTCTTACAACGAAACGACCACGTAGTAGTTCCCTCTCTAACAGTATAATCGGTACAAGTAAGGGTAAGATTAACACGTTAAGTATTGCACGCATAATGATAATGTTACCAGCTTCACCGAGGTTAAGCCCGTCCCTATGTAACACATAGAGTTGGAAAGGTACACCCACAACACCGGTCGGTACTACAGTAAGGAAACATCCACCGAAATAGAATTCGGATGCCGCACGTAACGATATGGGTTTGCCCATCGCATGACCTAACACCTGTATACGTAGGAGCTCAAAATAATAGAACATAGCTGTCACCAATAGTGCAAGTAGAAAGTACAGGGGGGCAAAGTTTCTAAACGCTTGTAAGGTGTCTCTACCTGTGGTGAAGATAAGCACCCCGATTATGCTCAGAACAGTTACGACGAGGAAAATACGAAACCACCGTATTATTAGGTTACGTTTGGATTGAAGTATAGTTGGCTTATTTTTCATTGTAATCTGCGCTTAACTAATACCCCATATATGATTGAGCTTGATATACTCGAAATTGATACACCCAGTGGTAACGCAACAAGCCCCAACTTGCCCACGAACGTAAGTGCCACACCAAGATGTATGGCCACCCCTATGAGTGTAACCTTGAGCGGTGTGGCGGGTTCCTTCAGTGCATAAAATATGGACGAAAATGTGCGGTTGAGAGTCATCCCCAGTATAGCGAACGAGTAAAAGCGTATCACACGTGAGGTATGGTACGTATCAACTGCAGTGAATGCACCATGTTCGTAAACGATACGACATAATGGATGTGCGAATGTCAACAGCAAGGTAATAGCAGCCACACTACAGAGTATACCGAACTTCAAGGCTTTATGCAGATCTTGCGTTATTGAACCAGTATTCGCAAATTGGCGCGTAAAAGTAGGTATACCGACGTTTGCTATTGTCACACCTATCATACCAACAGGTAAATATATAAATCTGAACGCATACTCAAGGTACGAGATAGAACCTACCGCCAAGAAAGATGCGATTATTGTGTTGATAATACTACTCAACCGTAAAACCAGAAACGATATAACCACGGGCAACATAAGGTGTAACATACGTCGTACAGTGGGATCGCTGAAAATGGGATAGGGTCGGAACCTGTAACCATGTGGTTTGAGAAAATGGTATTGGAGGGCAACTTGACCGATACCACCGATGAGCACCCCTATAGCGATACTATACACACCGATGTACTTCGCAAATATGACAGACGTTGCGATTATGCCGATATTAAATAACACAGGTGCGATACCTGTAACAAAGAAACGCGAAAAGTAGTTCAATATCCCCATGAAGAACGTAGCCACCACCATTATTGGCAGGAAAGGCGACATTGTCCGTGTGAGGCGGGTGGCAAGGTTGAACCTAAACGTATCGTGATAGAAGCCTGGGCTTATTATACGTACGAAATAAGGTGCAAACAACACCGTAAATATGGATATCATCAGCGCTATTGTGAGTACAGTACATATGGCGGTATTGGCAAATCGATATCCGGCTTGCTGGTTGGATTTTGCCTTATCCGTAAATAATGGCACGAACGATGGAATGATACTACCCTCGGCTAACATCTCACGTGCAAGGTTAGCTATACGGAAGGATACCCAAAATGCGTCGAGGCTGGCAGATGCACCAAAAAAGTGTGCAATGACAATTTCACGGATGAATCCAAACACTCGTGATATACCTGTACCCAGGCTGAAGCCAAATAGCTTACGATACATTAGATTAATGGATCATAGCCACCAGGGTGAAAAGGATGACATTTGGATATACGGATAATACCTTTAAATATACCCCTAAGTAAACCGTATTTCTTGATCGCTTGATACGTATATTCGGAGCAGGTTGGATAGAACCGACAATGTCGTGGTAATATAGGGGAGATGAAACTCTGATAAAATTTAATGAACAGCAGTGCTATCTCCTTCATCAGCTGCTATTTTATTGAGTAAATCAACAAGTTCGTGATATAGGGTGCGAAAATCCTCGTGTAATACACCTTCGGTTCCTAAGATCATCAAGTGTACGTTATTTAGACGCCACTTCTCACGACGATAGATTTCGCGTAATCTACGCTTGATACGGTTGCGGTCAACCTTGCGTTTCACCTTTTTTGAAACCGCAAAACCTGCTTTACGGTCAGGTTTACCTGTTAGGTAATGTATAACCATATGGTTACCACTGATGGTTTTACCTTTGGTAAAAACTTCCAGTATCTCCTTGCGTTTCTTTAAACGTTCCTCCTTAGGTAGACGTTCGTCACGTCTACACGGCAAGCCGTTTTCTACCAACACGTCTACGACGCTTGATGATAGCTCTGCCACTTCTTGTGCGCATACGTGCACGAAACCCATGCGTACGTTTGCGTTTGATACGACTGGGTTGGTAAGTTCTTTTGGGCATCTTAACCTCCGTCTGTTAAATATAGATAAATAGACAGAAAATCAATACGTAAGGTGGCGAATATTGGTTTATGTGTTATTTTATCGTAATGAAAGGATGCTATGTATTGTTAGTGGAATTACGAAGAGATATGAGGATAATAGTAGGTAAGCTTGGCAGCTTAACATTTACACGTGGTTACTACGCATATGTGGGGTCAGCCATGAATAGTATCGAGGCACGTGTAAAACGCCATATATCCAGCCATAAACGTAAACGCTGGCATATAGATTATCTGCTCGAACATGGACGGGTTGTGGCAATCTACTATCGTGAAAGCAAATACCGGTGTGAATGTGAGCTTGCAGATGGGTTGAGATCAAAATTCGAACCCATCCACAAGTTTGGTGCTACAGATTGTAGATGTGGGGGGCATCTTTTCTATAACAACGACCTATATGAATTGGTGCACTCGATAAAGGGGATGGGATTAAAACAATATATGGTGTAACAAGAATTAATACCCGCACAAGTTGACATCCTAACTTTTATGATTAATTTATAATCGCTCTGGGGGTGAGAGGTCTCGACAGGGGTGATCAGAGTAAAGGGAGCATGCCGAGTCGCCCGGCTCGTAAAATCGGGCACTTTAAAATAACTGCCGCCGAATATGCGGTTGCCTGATAGTAAGCAGGCTTAACCTGGGGACTTGCCCCCAAGGTCCTCAGGGGATGGGTTAGGGGGTGGTCGTCCGCACCTTGATCCCGAGGTGGACGACGACACCGAAGGGATCTATCCCCTTATGGTGCGGGGCCCAGCGGACCATAAGGGTAAAGTAACCTGGGTCTAAGCATGTAGAGCCCTTTGCTCTGACACTTCTGGACGCGGGTTCGAATCCCGCCACCTCCATTACCTCTTCCAAATTGGGTGATACCCATATCCCAAATTCCACCTAATATTTATACATCATAATTAGTTGATTGATTGACTTTTATCCACAACATGTTAAGTTTAATCAGGAGGTGATGATGGAGATCCATGAAATCATGGAGATATTGCCACATCGTTACCCATTTCTTCTAGTCGATAGGATCGTCGAGCTCGACGATAATCGTATTGTGGGTATTAAAAGTGTCACTATAAACGAACCATTCTTTATCGGCCATTTCCCCGGTAACCCAATAATGCCAGGTGTACTCATCGTTGAGTCTATGGCACAGACGGGTGGCATACTGCTATTAAAGAAGGTGGATAACCCCAAAGGTAAGCTGGTCTACTTCCTCGCTATTAAAGAGGCCAAATTCCGTGCCCCCGTACGACCTGGTGACACATTACGTAACGAGATGGTACTGAAGAAGTTTACTCATGGTGTATGTGTGATGGAAGGTAAGGCTTATGTAGGTGATACGCTCGTTGCAGAGGGCGAGTTTATGGCCAAAGTAGTCGAGGTAAACGATGGGCAAGAAAAAGAAAATTAAATCCAAACCCACACAACGTCCTACACATAAGCTAAAGTTTATCCCACGCGAGAAGTGGCTCCCATTAATATTTCTGGGGTTAGCATTCGCCTTCTATTCACCACATTTGGGATTATTTGTGGGTAAATCGACACTATTTGGTACAGACTTCCTTATCGCGTATGGTGGTACTGTTCGGGTACATGAATACATGCTTAGACACTTACGCCAACCACTGTGGAACCCGTACATAATGGGTGGTTATTCCACATTCACCGGCGGTATGGGTTACACTGATCCTCTACGTTATATATTCTTGCCATTACCGGTTTATGTGCGACACTTCTACTTTTTCTTTATATGTCTGTTTCTGGCGGGTTGGGGTATGTTCTATCTGCTAAGATATAGGTTAAAGTTTCAGCTGTGGATCGCAGTGGTTGCTGGTATTGCATATGAGTTTACTGCTTTCGGTATAAGTCAAATGTACGGCGGACATTGGCCTAAACTTATGAGCATGGCATGGCTCACTTGGTGCTTTTCTGCGCTATTGTATGCGTTTGAGACACAAAGAGTGCGCCATTTTCTCTTGTTAGCAGGCGCATGGGCGATGATGATGTGTGGCCACTTTCAGTTTGGTTACTACGCAAGCTATCTTATTGGTTTCTTCGTTATATATGAGCTCATACGTCGTATACGACAGGGTAAACCAAGGGAGAGTGCTTCACTCGGTCTTAAGGTTGTACTTACCCTTGTGGTTGTGTTATGTGTATTAGCACTCAGGTTTGGCCCCAGTTTGATACGACTGGAGGCCGGTGTACGAGGTGTAGAGCGTGGTTATGAATACGCGACTTCATGGGCGATGCCGACCTCTGAGTTAGTTGACTTCTATAATCCACACTTCATGGGTATACTCGATAACTATTGGGGGACCAATTATTTCAGACTGCATTCAAGGTACTTCGGTGTTATAGTGCTTATGATATCGCTTTTCGGTATACTCATGGGATGGCGACGTCACAGTTATGTGCGATTCTTTACCGGCGGTTTAATAGTATCCACTTTGTTGGCACTTGGTGGTCATACTCCATTATATAGGATACCCTACTATATTTTGCCCATGGTGGACAAACTACGTGGGCCCGACATGTGGTGGATAATAGGTGCATTTTCCGTAGTTATACTATTTGCATACGGGTTAAGGTTGATGTTCGAACATAAACACATATCGCAACGCTATTTGTTGGTTTGCACAATAGGTGCAGCAGTTACATTATTTGTTTTTAGTGTGGCGAAATCGCCCATTATGGATGGATTGCGTTCACATTTCAGCCATGTGTTGGCGACAGCAGGTTACTCCAGTGATCAGATCGAGGCTAAATTATCAGCTATGGAAAAGAACTATCCGCTACTGCTTTGGGGATATTTCAAATCTTTCATATTAATCGCACTGGTAGCACTAATCTGCTACTTGCGGTTGAACAAGCGGTTAACAGATGTGGGATTTGCGTCGTTGATTGCTGCGTTTGTATTGTTTGATCTATGGGAGGTAGATTATAGGTTTATGAAGGTGGTACCGCCACCCCATTACTACTACAGGGCAGATGAAGTGGTGAGGGTACTCAAACGTGACACTGACTACTATTGGGTATTCCCTTACTATTATGAACATGCGGAGGATCACTATTTACCTTATCATAATATACAAACGTTAGGTGGTACAACCTCTAATCCACTTATCCGATATCAAAAATTCATAGGAGCATATGGTACGGTAATGTTTCGACCCAACGATTTGAAGCGGTTACCCCATTTGTTGGACGTGTTTAATACCAAATACATCATCACATTCACGATGCCAGAGGACATATCGCGGTTCGATTCTCAGACCCAAGCTTTCATAAAGAGGACACAATCTTACATGTCGAGATTCGATCTCATCTATAAAGGGCGCAGATACAGTATTTATCGTAATCCACATGCAGTACCTCGTGCATTCTTTGCACCCCGATACGTCGTGGCTGGTAGTGTAGATGAGGCACTTACTTTAATAAAGAGGCCCGATTTCCCGTACTATAACACGGTGATATTGGAGGAAGACCCATCTGTACCACAAGGTGACACTGTTGTCAACGGATACGCTAAGATTCTGAAGTACGACATGGACCATATCGCACTCGAAGTAGTAAATGATAAACCTACATTCCTTGTACTTGCGGAGAATTGGTATCCTGATTGGTATGCCACAGTGGATGGTAAGCCCACCAAGGTGTACGTAGCTGATGGTACATTACGTGCGATATATTTGACAGCTGGTAAGCATAATGTTGAAT